>JAGAAZ010000176.1 GCA_017614895.1 Bacteroidaceae bacterium
AGTAACTTTGTGACATACTCAACATCATACTGAGGAAAAGAAGAAACAAAGAATATCTCACCGAACTTACTGCGAGTTATCTTCTTTCTAATCTGCTGTACTACTGCATTCTCCATTGATTATTTATATAAATTATGGTCGGAATGATTACAAATATTTCCGACCGCAAAGATACTTCTTTTCTTTCAATTAACAAAGCCTTATCTAACAAAATTAAGTTTTCTTTGCTGAAAAAGGTGTTTTTCTTGTATTTTGAATGGCATTTTCATGAGTTTTTGGAGCGTTGTAGCATTCTGGAGTATAATATCATTGTTTGTTGTCCTATGAATGGTTGCCAAGACATATTTTGCAAAAAAACATTGCACACTTATGCGCTTTTTGTGGTTTACAGAAGTTAAATACGTTAAATTTGTGTCTTTTATAATCTCTATAGAATCTACGTCATCACTTTTCTACCGTTTAACACGCAAGTGGCTGATATAAAAGCATTTGCAAATACTATGAACTGTAGCGGCTTGATTGAGCCCATTTACAATTCAAGTATTTTTGCTTGTCTCCCTGATTCTTATGAGGGGGCTTATACAATTCCTGAAGGAATCACTAAAATCGGAAGCGACGCTTTCTCTGGCTGTAGTGGTTTGACCTCTATCACGATTCCGAACAGTGTGACATCCATTGAGGAGAGTGCTTTTTATGGCTGTGATAACTTGTCCTCCATAGAGATCCTGAATAATGTCACATCCATTGGCTGTAATGCTTTCGAATACTGTAAAAATTTGACCTCACTGATTATTCCCAACAGCGTAACAAGCATCGGAGCAGGTGCTTTCCTGGACTGCAGCCGTTTGATCGCTTTACATTGCCTCTGCACGAATCCACCTGATATCCATTTTCCAGACTTGTTCTTTGATGAAGACTATGATTCTTCTTCTCTATATGGTTTGAATCCAATCACCATTTTATATGTTCCCAAAGGCTCCATTGAAGCATATAGAAAAGCAAAAGGATGGAATGTGTGTCGAACCATTGTTGAGGAATAATACTGATAAACTATCAACAAATGAAGGTGGGTACAATAAGAGTGTCCACCTTCTTTCTAATATCAACAGAGACAGAGTATTCTTCAGCAAAGGTGGGTAATTTACAAATAATCATTCATTATTGAATAATAAGGTGCCCTTATTGATGACGAGTAGGCTATCCATTTATCATTACCCCCGTATTCATTTCAAACAGACTAGGCTATTCTCAAAATTTCTAAAGTTGCAAAAAATAATTTGAAAGTTTAGAAAAACTTTTTGAAACTTTCAAAATAAATTTCTAAACTTTAGAATTATTGTGAGTACGAAGGGAAGATGGAAGTGGATGCGGAGGGAAATGGAAAGACGAGTGACATTCTATAAATAAAAAGGAAGGGCGTAGCGTCCTTCCTTTCTTATTATGAATTCTTTTCTTCTGCGTTTCCATCGATGTTTCCACCGATGCCCGTTCGATTACCCTCCGAAGTTGTCGAAGCGGATCATGTCGTCTTCTACTCCGAGAGAGTGGAGAAGGTCGAGCACGGTCTTTGCCATCATTGGAGGACCGCAGAGGTAGTACTCGCAGTCTTCTGGATTCTCGTGCTGCTTGAGATAGGTGTCACCCATCACAGGAGCAACGAATCCTGGTGTGTACTTGATTCCTGCCTCGTCTGCCTTTGGATCTGGACGGTCGAGGGCAAGGTGGAAGTGGAAGTTTTCAAACTCCTTGTCGAGTGCGAGGAAGTCGTCGAGGAATGGAATCTCCTCGAGGGCACGTGCACCATAGAAGTAGTGCATCTCGCGCTGACGGTCTTCTGGAGCGATGCCATTGCCCTTGAGCATGTGCATGATCTGTGCACGGAGCGGAGCCATACCAGCACCACCGCCGACCCAAATCATCTCACGGCCAGTGCCGTACTGTGGACGGAACTCTCCGTAAGGACCTGACATGATCACCTTGTCGCCTGGCTTGAGGGAGAAGATGTAAGATGATGCGATACCTGGGTTCACATCCATGAAGCCTGGACCTTGATCCTTTGGCTTGAATGGAGGTGTAGCGATGCGGACGTTGAGCGTGATGATGTCGCCCTCGTCTGGATAGTTCGCCATAGAGTAGGCACGGATGGTTGGGGTCTCGTTGACACACTTGAGTGGGAAGAGTCCGAACTTCTCCCATGCAGGGAGGTAGGTGTCGCCAATGAGGCTCTTGTCGAAATCCTTGTCGTAGTCGATGAAGAATGCAGGAATCTTGATCTGTGCATAAGAACCTGGCTCGAAGTCCATGTGCTCGCCTGGAGGCAATGCCACTTTGTACTCCTTGATGAAGGTTGCCACGTTCTTGTTGCCAATAACGGTGCACTCCCATTCCTTGACGCCCATTACTGAGTCGTCCACCTTGATGTCGAGATTGCCTTTCACCTTGCACTGGCAACCAAGACGGTAGCCTGCCTTGATTTGCTTGCGAGTGAAGTGTCCCTTCTCTGAGTCGAGAATTTCGCCACCACCAGCAACCACCTGGCACTTGCACTGTCCGCAAGAGCCCTTACCACCACAGGCAGAGGGGAGATAGACGTCGTGAGCAGCGAGTGTGGAGAGCAGGCTTGAACCTTGTTCCACTTCAAGCTTGTCCTTTCCGTTGATGGTAATGGTCACATTACCGCTTGGAGAAAGGTACTTCTTAGCAACGAGGAGGATGATGACGAGCACAAGCACAATCACCAAAAACACTCCTATACTATATAATATAAATGTCATATCCATAATTGCTATGTCCTTTCTTTTTTAGAGTTTGAGACCAGAGAAACACATGAACGCCATTGCCATCAGACCTACTGTGATGAATGTGATGCCGAGACCCTACAGGGGCTTTGGCACATCAGAGTAAGCCATCTTTTCACGGATAGCGGCGAGACCCACGATGGCGAGTGTCCAACCGATACCAGAGCCGAGTGCGTATGCCACGCAGTCGCCCACACCAGAGATAGCTTGAGTGCTTGTCTCAGGATCCATGAGGATGCGCTGCTGCATGAAGAGTGACGCACCCATGATGGCGCAGTTCACAGCAATCAGCGGAAGGAAGATACCCAGTGCGGCATAGAGAGAAGGGGAGAAGCGTTCCACAATCATCTCCACCAGCTGCACCATACCTGCGATGACTGCGATGAAGAGGATGAATGCGAGGAAGGTCAAATCAACGCCTTCTGCCAAAGCACCGTTGGCGAGCACCTTCGTCTGGAGCAAATAGTCAACTGGCACTGTGATGAGGAGCACGAAGGTGACTGCCACACCCAGACCGAACGAAGTCTTTACTGTCTTGGATACTGCAAGATAAGAGCACATACCCAAGAAGAATGCGAAAATCATGTTGTCCACAAAAATGGAGCGAACGAACAAACTGATGAAATGTTCCATAATTCTTTTCTTTTATTTAGGTATGTTACACTTATGCTTCTAAATCCTTATTGTAGGCACGATGTGCCCAGATGACACAAGCAACGATGATGAGCGCCATAGCAGGCATGGTCATCATGCCGTTGTTGATGTAGAGACCACCGTTTTCAACGTAAGCTCCGTCTGGGATGATCTGGAAATCGAACAGGGTGCCGAATCCGAGAAGTTCACGAACGAAACCAACGATGACAAGCACGATGGCATAACCAAGACCATTGCCGATTCCATCGAGGAAACTCTCCCAAGGGCCGTTCTGCATGGCGAATGCCTCCAAACGTCCCATGAGGATACAGTTGGTGATGATCAGACCGACATAGACTGAAAGCTGAACGCTCACATCATAGACGTATGCCTTGAGGATGTTGCTCACAATCGTAACGAGAGCAGCTACAACCACCAGCTGTACGATGATGCGGATGCGGTTTGGAATGGTCTTGCGAAGCAAGGAAATAATCACGTTTGCGAATGCTGTGATGACGGTCACAGAGAGTCCCATCACGATAGCAGGCTTCAACTGCGAAGTGACAGCCAGAGCCGAACATATACCGAGGACTTGAACTGCGATAGGGTTGTTCAAGTTGAGCGGACCCATGAAAACTGCGCCATTCTCTTTTGAAAATAAACTCATATTCTTTGTCCTCCTTTAATTTTTGAATGCTTCAATCGCGCCCTGATTGTCAGAGAGGCACTTCTGAATCATGTCGTTAACACCATTGGATGTCCGGGTCGCACCTGTCACAGCATCTACATAGTTGTCTGTAGGAAGTGTGGCTGGAGCCTTGCCCTGCTTGTAAACCCCCAGAGCAACCTTGCCGTCCTGATAAATTCTCTTGCCTTTGAACAAATCCTGGAACCACTGCTCCTTGATGCGGGCACCCAGACCTGCTGTCTCAGATTCGTGGTTGAAGAATGTGCCATACACGGTTTCACCGTCCTTGTTGATGGAAACCCATCCCCAAAGTGGTCCCCAAAGACCTGCACCCTTCACAGCAACGATGAGCTTCTCCTCACCATCCACATTGGCTGTGAGGGTAGGGCTGTTAAGTTCGCCACTAGTGATGACCTCTGCATACTTGGCTTCTGCCTCAGCGTTGGAGAGGTCACGGATGTTCAGAGAGGAAAGGATTTGCTTTTTTGTGTCGAGAGCCACGTTAGCGTCCTGTGTCGGTTTCAAAGCTGAAGCTACGAAAGCGAGGAGGAATGCCACGATGATGACCATTACGGATGCATAAATAATAGTATATGCATTGCCATTTGTATTCATTTTTGCCATATCTTGTGTCCTCCTTTACTTTTTGGCACGCTTAGCGCGCTTGTTAATATTAGCCTGTACAAAGAAGTAGTCGAACAATGGAGCAAACACGTTCATCAGCAAGATGGCAAGCATCATACCTTCTGGGAAACCAGGGTTGAGCACACGGATGATGATAGCCATAGCACCGATGAGGAAACCAAAGATCCACTTGCCGCCTTCTGTACGAGGACTGGTCACAGGGTCTGTTGCCATGAATACGGCACCAAAGCAGAAGCCACCGACGGTGAGCTGTTCCCACCATTCGAAGTTCTGTGCACCATCATAACGAAGAAGGTATGCCATCAAAGCACCACCTGCAAATGTAGAAAGGATGATCTTCCAGCTTGCAATGTTCGCCCAAATGAGGATGACTGCACCAATCAGGATGGCAATCACAGATGTTTCACCGATGGAACCGGGGATGGTACCGATGATGGTCTGCATAGGAGAGGCATCCACTGGCTCGCCAGCAGCCAACTGACCGAGTGGGGTAGCGGCAGATACTGCATCCACACCAATAGGACCATTGATGCTGTCCAGATATTCCCCATTCACCCACACCTTGTCGCCTGACATCATGGATGGATAAGCGAAGAAGAGGAATGCACGAGTGACAAGGGCTGGGTTGAAGATGTTCATACCCGTACCACCAAACACTTCCTTGGCGAAAATCACAGCAAAAGCTGTTGCCACAGCAAGAATCCAAAGTGGGCAGTTCACAGGAACGATGAGGGGAATGAGAATACCTGTCACGAAGAAACCCTCGTGAACCTCTTCCTTCTTCCACTGAGCCACAGCAATCTCGATGCCGAGACCAACAGCGTAGCTCACCACAATCTTTGGAAGCATCACAGCCAAACCATAAAGGAAGTTGCCCCAAGCATCAGCACAAGGACAAGCGTCAGGTGTGCAAGCACCTGTCACAAGAGCGTGCTGATAACCGATGTTATACATACCGAAGATGATAGCAGGAATCAGGGCAATCACAACAAAGAAAATAGAGCGCTTTGAGTCGATGGCGTCGTGAATCTGAGCGCCACGCACCTTAGCTGTCTCGTTTGGCACAAAGAAGAAAGTCTCCGCAGCGTCAAAGAGAGAGCCGAAAGCGCTGAGCTTACCTCCTTCTGAGAAGGTAGGCTTCAAGTTGTCAAGAATTTTCTTAAGTCCCATATTGCTTATTCGTTTTCTTTACGCAGCATGTCGAGACCCTCCCGAACAATGCGCTGGAGTTCAACTTTCGAGCTATCCACAAACTCAGCCACAGCAAAGTCTTCAGGTGCCACCTCATAGATGCCAAGAGCTTCCATGCGGTCGATGTCACCAGCGATAATTGCCTTGACGAGCTGTTCTGGATAGATGTCCATAGGGAATACTGCGTCATATTCACCACTGAAAATCATGTGGCGATGACCACCCTTCACACGTGCGTCAAGCACATACTCCTTACTCTTCGGCATGAGCCATGAGAAGTAAGAACGGCTGACGGAGAAGTTCTTGAAACGAGGTGCAATCCAACCGAAGAGTTCGTTGGCTTCGTCGCCTTCTGGAATAGCAGTTACCTCGGTGGAATGGGCGAGAAGGAACGCATTCTCATTGGTCTGCATACCCGTGAGTGGGTTGCCGTCAATGAGACGCACTTTTGTGTCTGTCTTCACGTTGCCAGCCACAATGTCGCCAATCTTGGCACCTACAAGTACCTGCTTGTACTGAGGCTCCTTGATTTCAGAACCAGCCACTGCGATGGTGCGAGTGAGGTTCACCTTGCCTTCGTTGAAGAGTCTGCCAATGAAAACGACTTCTTCAGCACCGATGGTCCAAACCACTTCGCCCTTGTTCACGGGGTTGATGTGGTTGATCTGAACGCCTACGTTACCTGCTGGGCATTTGCCCTTGAACACGTTGACTTCGGCATCCTGAATGTTAGCCAATGTGCTGTTGGGCTTCACGCCCACATACACCTTAGCCAGTTTAGCAAGTGCAGAGATACCTGTCTGGAAGTCTGCCTCATTGCCTTTCATCACAACGTCGATGTCTGCAGCGAGCGGCATGTCTGCGATGGCAGACACAAAAATGCCCTTAGGCACATCGTTAGGGTCAGCTACGACGGCGTAAGGACGCTGAATGAAGAACCCGAAAAGTCCGCTTTCGAGGAGAGCCTCTTTCACTTGCTCACCACTTAGCGACTTCACGTCCTTCTTTCCGAAGTCAACATACGCCTGTTGCGCAGCGGCTTCTACCTGAACGCTCAAAACTTTACGACGGTCGCCTCTCTCCACAAGCTTTACCTTACCTGCAACAGGAGAGACGAACTTTACTTCTGGATGCTGTTTGTTGACAAACAACGCATCACCAGCTTTCACTTCATCCCCTTCCTTGACAACCACCTTCGGCTTCATGCCCCAGAATGCATCAGGCACAAGTCCATAGACTTGCGATGCAGGTGCGGCAGAAACCTGAGCAGCAGCCTTACCCTTGAGGTTGATGTTCAAGCCTTTCGTAATTTTAATTACATTCGCCATAATTTGTTAATATTAACTATGAATTGTTTCTCTCTTGCTTAACAAAAATAACCAACGGGCATCCCGTTGCTTCTAAAAACGGTACAAAGGTACTGCTTTTAAATGGATTGCCGAAATTTCCAGACACATATTTTTATAAAAAGAACGAAAAAGAATAATTTAACTTTTTTTTACTTTTCGCGTTTTTGGCACAAGTTAACCGATGAAATCGATTTATCAACAGGGTTATCAACAGTTTTGAGACTCAAAGTGTTGATAACTTTTACATAAAGTGTTTGTTTGTATTAATATTTCTTACTAAATTTGCAAGCCGATAAAGTGGGAAAGACCATTCTTGTGCTGTAAAAGGCACAATCCAAAACCAATAAAATGCCAGAACAAAGACCAGTATCCCGTAGAAAGACTGTCCGCAACAGCGACCAAGATCAGCTTGCGCAGTTAGGCAGATTGCAGCCTCAAGCTATAGAGTTTGAGAAGGCTGTATTGGGTGCGTGCATCATTGAGCAAGATGCGTTCGGCACGGTTTCGGATTTTTTGAAGCCCCATTCTTTCTATGAATCCAAGCATCAGGTCATCTTCCAGGCTATACAATCCTTGGCTGCTTCCAATTCACCCATTGACTTGCTGACTGTCACACAGCAGTTACAGAAGACCGGCGAATTGGAGAATGCTGGTGGAGCAGCGTATGTGGCAGAACTTTCCCGTTCCATGCTCTCTGCGGCACATTTGGAATATCACGCGCGTATTGTAGCACAAAAGGCTTTGGCACGCGATTTGATCAACTATACCAGTCATATTCAGAAACAGGCTTTTGATGAGACACAGGATATTGAGGCGTTGATGCAGGAAGCCGAGGGACAGTTGTTTGAACTCTCCAAATCGAATCTCAAGAAGGATTTCACACAGATTGACCCTGTCATTGGTGAAGCCTACGAATTGCTGAAGAAGGCTGCTGCACGTACTGATGGTTTGTCTGGCCTCTCGTCAGGCTTTGACCGATTGGACGCCATGACTTCAGGTTGGCAAAACTCAGACCTCATCATCATTGCAGCACGTCCAGCTATGGGTAAGACGGCATTTGTGCTTTCTATGGCTCGTAACATGGCGGTTGACATGAAGATTCCTATCGCGATGTTCTCCCTTGAAATGGCGAATGTGCAGTTGGTGAACCGTTTGTTGGTGAATGTCTGCGAGATACCAGGTGAGAAAATCAAGAGTGGTCAGTTGGCACAATATGAATGGGCACAGCTCGACTCCAGAATGCGTGACCTCTATGGCGCACCGTTCTACATCGACGACACACCTTCTTTGTCTGTCTTTGAACTTCGTACCAAAGCCCGTCGATTGGTGCGTGACTTTGGGGTGCAGATGATCATCATCGACTACCTCCAGCTGATGAACGCATCGGGTATGTCGTATGGTTCCCGTCAGGAAGAGGTTTCCACCATTTCCCGTTCTCTGAAGGGTTTGGCAAAGGAATTGAACATCCCCATCATCGC
>JAGAAZ010000004.1 GCA_017614895.1 Bacteroidaceae bacterium
GCACTGACAATGCTGTCGGAAGCTAAGAACCACGGTATTTCCAGCTTGCCCGGATTGTCGTTACTCAGCATGGGCAGCGAGACGAAAGGCTCTAACTTTGCACTTGCCGCAGGCATGCTGATCTCTTTTGCCTGGAGGCCTGGCACTTCACGGTCTCTGACGGTGGCAGAGTTACCGCTACGCTTGACATACCAGGTGAACCTCAGCTTCTTGCCCAGCAGGTTGTAGGGCACCGCCCACTCGGCACTGAACCCGAAGGTCTTGCCGTCGCTGTTGCGCACCACGTCTTTCCATCCGCCATTGTTCTTGGTCAGCCGGAAAGTGTTTCTCGAATTACCCAAGGTAATGTCGAAGAAACCGTCGGCATCAGTTTTGAAGTTCACCGGCAACGTTGTGTGGTCGTTGTCGATGTCTGTTTTAGACTCCCAGTGGAAGATGGTGATGGGGTCAGCACCATCTACCGACACCCGCAGGTTACCGTCGTAAATCCACGTGTCGGCACCGCTCGTGTCATAGCACGGAGCCGTGAAGTAGATGACATTCGAACCACCCAGTTCCACTGTGTAGTTGTCGGGATCGTCCTCATACGAGAGATCCGCCGCCGCCTTCTGAGGCAGCAGCCAAGCGAAGAGCGCCAGCAGCACGAGCCACGGCCTCCCTCGCAAGATATTTAAGGTTTGTTTCATAATAGGTTATTTTAGGTTGTTATTGTTTATGTGTGTTTTTTTAGGAGTTAAAGGGAGTTAGAGGGAGTTAGAAGGAGTTAGAGCCGATACTTTGTCAACTGTGGAGAGGAGTTTTCACACCAGCATAACATACGGCTTTAACTCCTAGAACTCCTATAACTTCTTTAACTCCAGTCAAATGGAACTCACAACCTCACTCCCACTGATGCATTGATGAACCAGTCGTTCAGATGACCATGCATGGCTTTGTGCTTATAGTTAAAGTTGTTGAACTGCCCGTTGGCATTGATGAAATAGCGATCCCAGTTGTAGGTGACGGACAGGCGCGTGGTGAAGTTGAGGGCAATGCGGTTGTTGCGTGAGTCCGATCCTGCGCTCTGTATCGTATATTTGTCTGGTGACAATTCTGGATATTCCGCATTGGGGTCTGTATACAATGCAATGGCGTAATCCGTGAGGTGTGCATGGGCAACATCTTTCACATTGCTCGTGTAAGAGTTGATTTTAGTGCGGTTCACGAGCGTCACCATCGGCATGAACATTCCGCTGATCAACATACCCTTGAAAGGCACGAAGTTGTAGGCATATCCACCGCCCACACTCACCTGATACTGGCGCAAACGTCCGATGCCGTCCATCCAATAGATGAGTTCGGCATTGCGAGGATCGTTATACTTGAAGTCGGCATAGTAAGCCATGAGTCCTGCGACAGGGGAACCAGCAGAGCGTACCTGGTAGGTCTTCTGGGTGTAGGCAGCTGCGTAGGAGAACTTCTTGCTGTTGAAGATGTAGCAACCGTCGAAGATCAGCGTCTGGAGCTTGACAGGTGAGGCAAACGGTTCTTTTTCTGTCAGATCCCATGACTCAGGGTCACCCCAATCGGTGAAGAAATCCTCTTCTGTCGTTGCGTTAGGATCGTCAATCCATCTGTATTTTGCAGCACCTGCATAGTGGATTCTCGCATTCTTTGCCTTGAACTTGTGCCAACGCAAATTGACGCTGTACCATCTGCCTGCAGTTCTGAGAGAGAGGTTCTGTCCCTTGTCGCCGCCCACAGGGAAGGAATAGCTGACGCTGAGACCTTTGTAACCCACTTTCACACCTAACGAAGTAGATACGCGCGTCATGATGCGTGGGTCGGTGGCCATGTCGCCCACTCCCATGATGAGGGGCATCGTACCTCCTCCATCGAACAATTCAGCGCCGTCAACCGTGGAGTGCATCTGCAAGTCGGTCTGTGCCACACGACTCTTGATGCTGACTTGCCAAGGCTGCTCGGGTGTCTTGATGTAGTTGGTGTCCACACCATGCACCATAGTTGCATCAGCAAATTTCTTCACTTGACCAATAATGTTGTTTTTCTCTTGTGCCATCGCTGTAGAGGCGATCAGCACTGCACAAAGGCTCATGATTAGATTACTTTTCATAATGATTAGAATTTTGATTGTTATTGTATTTAGATTTATCTATTTTTCAGAAGTAAAATGGAAGTAAAAATGGAAGTAAACTCGCTATGCTCATGGAAGTAAAAATGGACGATACTTGAATACATCAGCATAACACATGTCCTGCACGATGTGCTTAACTCCCTATTTAACTCCCTGTTTAACTTCTTCCTTCACTCTCTTTCCGTCACGAAACACGCCACGAGTCCATAGGTGATGGTGGGGCGTATCCATATCTCGATCATCATATAGTTGGTGTACTCGTCGGTGGGTTCCAAGTAGATGTCCCAGTTGTAGAGGGAGGCGATGACCATGTCGATGATGCAGATCATCCACAGGTTGCGCTTGGTGTAGCTCTGCCAGTTCTTGCGGGCATAGAAGAAGGTGAGCATGCAGAGCAGCAGCACCGACAGCGTGAGGCACACCAGATGGAGCGAGTAGAAGGCCAACGGCGGCGCAAAGAGGATGTCGCGCAACAGCACCGTCATGCCGACGAAGACCGAACACCAGTAGTTGAAATGGTGGCTGTCAAGCTTGTTGAAGAAGTACATCCAGATCATCGCCAGACAGGCAATGTAGAACAGGTTGAGCACCAGTTCGGGCCATGCCTCGCTCAGTCCGAAGTGAAAAACGGCGTAAAGCATCACGCCTACTGACAGCGTACCACCAATCGCGGTGACTACGATGTCGAAAATCTTTGCATTTTTCTTGAATCTTATTTCCATAAGGTATTTAAGGTTTAGTTAGTTTTTGCAAAGATATACAAATATTCCTTAAATAACAATACCCCAGAATGCCCCGTGAATCAAGATTTGAAGATGATGAGAAATTTTTTGTAAATTTTGAGAGTCACCCCCCATTTTTGTAAATTTTGAAACTCTAATTGTAAATTTTGAAACATCATTTTCCTTGAATTAAGGATAGTTTTTCGGAAAAATTGCCAATTAGGGGGCATACCAGTGACTGCGTTGAGTCCATAAAAGAAGAAAACCACGAAAACCACGCAATCTTTTTCTTTCCCCTGCAAAAAATTTAATTCCACCTCGCAGTATTTTATATTTCAAAGTTTGGAACATACATTCCAAGCTTTGAAACGTACGTTCCAAACTTAGAAACATACGTTCCACGCTTTGGAACGTATATTTCCTAAGTAGCAGCCAGATTTATATCAAGCTCCCTTTACTTTTTCTTCACTTGGCTGTGTCGTGCATCCAAGCAGTTACGGATTGCCCCATGCGTTGCTTGAAGGCGAGGCTGAAGGTGCTGTAGCTGTGGTAGCCGCTTTCGTTGGCCAGTTGCTGGGCAACGATAGGCTGTCCGGCAGCGGCGACCTCTTGATAGCGGCTGATGAAGTATTGGATGCGCAGGTCATTGATATAAGCATTGTAGGTGATGCCCTTACAAGAGAAATACTGGCTGAGATAGGAACGATTGGTGCCAATCGCCAAAGCCAGCTGCTGCAAGGTCAGGTCGTGCTGCAGGTAAAGTTTTGTGTCCAGGCAGTGCTCTTGCAACTGTTGTTCGATATTGGAAGGAAGATTGAAAGGTTTAGAGGTGAGGGGTGAGGGTTGAGAGGTCTCCTGAGCTGGTGGGGTGCACGTTTCTTCTACGGCAATGGTATCCACCAACTCTGGCAATGTTTCTACGCGCCACAGCAGGAGGCCGACAAGCACGAGGCCAACGATATGGATGATCCAGATTAATACCATGTCAGTAGATAATACATAGAGAACAAACAACAGCATGCTGACGAGGGCCACCACCTGACATAGCCACACCTTCTTGTTCTCCAGGTCAGCATAGTTGTCGTTCAGCCACCGCCCGTACCGACTGATGGCAAATACCATATATAAGGTAAAGACCAAGCCGAGCAACAGAAGGTACGCCGCGATAATCTGAATGAGCAGAGAACTTCGATAGACCATATACACTCCCATCAGCAGCACAAACGGTATCATGGCCACCAAGAAAGGCCACACCGACCGGCGACGGTCCTGAAGCATGGCCAGCAACATGCCGGCGAAGGTGGTGAACAGCAACACGCAGTCGAGCATGGCCAGCAACAGACAGGTCACGGAATTCCAGTCGCCAGAATAGAGGGAGAACAGCAGCCACCACACATGCGCCAATGCCGATACGGCAAAGAATGCCGCCGCCCAACGGCGCAACCGCACGGGTGGCGTGACATCTGGCGCAAAGGCATTGCCTCGGCGCAGCAGCAGATAAACGGCGGCAATGGCAGGCACCACGCCCGTTATGCCATAGAGGATTAAAAACAATATTAACTCAGTAGATATTTGTTCGGTAAGCATGACTTTGAAATAGGTATTGAATCTTTTGATGTGCAAAGGTACACAAAAATATGAAAGAAGTGAGAATAATTTGTTTATTTTCTCATTTTATCGTAAATTCGCCCCTTGAAATGTTAAAATAACATATTTTGCGAAAAAAACTTTGTCTTTTATTATACATTTCCTGAAAAAAGGGGAATAAGGCGGTAGAAGACAATGACAATGAAGCGTATAGCAGAGAATAGACATATCACTACCGTCGATGACATGACCCTGATCAGGAATGTGCTCGACGGACAAACAGAGCAGTTCAGACCACTCGCCGACCGACATGGGCAAAGTGTGCAGCAGTTCGTGGCACGCATGATGCCGTCGGCTGAAGATGCGGAGGAGGTGACGCAGGACGCACTGGTGAGTGCCTTCCAATGCCTGCACCGATTCGATGAGGAGAGGGCGAGCTTCAGGACTTGGCTGCTACGCATCGCTTACCATACGGCATTGAAACGTCTTCGAAGGGAGTCGCGAAAGCGGTGGACCAGGATGGAGGTGGAGATGGAAGACATCCCCGATCTCGACAAGGACGAACCGCTGAACGACATCACCCACGAACGCCTCGCACTGCTCCGACGGGCTGTGAGCCAACTGGATCCTGACGACCAGATGCTCCTCAGCCTCTACTATCAGGACGGGCATTCCCTCCGAGAGATTGCCTTCATCATTGACTGCACGGACACTTATCTACGCTCGCGCCTTCAGTGGCTCAGAAAGAAAATTCATCAAACCATCATCAACATCGAACACAATGGAAGATAATAAATTTGACATTGACCAGGCACTGCGCATCGTCATGAAAAAGATAGCTGAGCCGGTTGAACAGATGAAACTCTCCGATGACTTCACCGACCGACTGATGGAACGCATCAGACGGGAGGAGAAAGCACGGAAGATGGCTTTGCGTCGCCGACGCATCGGGTTCGCTGTGGGCATTGCGGCTGCATTGGCACTTCTGGTGGGTGTGGCGCTGCATGTGATGCATGGGGAGGATGAGGTAAGAGGTGAGAGGGATGAGGTGAGAGGTGAGAGGGCTGAGGTGAGAGGTGAGAGGGGTGAGGTGAGAGAGATGAAGAAGATGGATGTGCCAGAGAAGAAGGTGGAAAGGCTTTGGGCATACGTTCCTGCGCCCATGGATATGGTGAAAGGGAACGAGGTGGTGGATGAGGAAATGCCGGTGGAGGAAGAGGAGCCTTTGGTGCAAGAACGTCTGTTGCCGCAGTCGGCAGATGACGGTGGGGATGTGTGTTGGATTCTGATTCCCAACACGCCCTTTGCTCTGAGGTATTCCTTGATGTGGGAGTCGGGCGATGAGGGGGCGACCAAGGCGAATGTGTCGGCTGTGGAATGTGTGACCATCGAGGAGAACGACACGGTGCTCATCAAGAGTCCTTCGGGCGAAATCAGCAAAGGGTCGATGTATGTGTATGAGGGGGAAAAGAAGGAGAATGATTTCGTGTATGTGCGTGACGGACGCCTGCTGACGGCTGATATCCGTATCTACTACAAGAAGGCCTTTCTGAATGCGGATGGCCAGACCTATTCTTATATTGACGCTTTGGCGTTGCTGGATTATCCTACTTGCAGTTTATGTATGAATGATTAAATGCCGTTTACTTATGAAAAGGTTTCTCTACATAGTATTCTTGGCACTCTCCGTTTCGATGCTCCATGCTCAGAGCACGACGAAGGGGAATCTCCTGACCTACCTGCAGAAGGCGATGAACTTCAATAAGGTGGTGCCACAGGAGAAGGTCTATCTGCATTTCGACAACATGGGGTATTTCGAGAATGAAACCCTGTGGTTCAAGGCGTATGTCATCAGGACGGACAATGGACGTGCCACCGACCTGAGCAAGGTGCTGTATGTGGAACTGCTGAACCCATCGGGGGATGTGATCAAGTTGCGCAAGTACCCGATTGACTCGTTGGGTGTGGCGCATGGAGACATGAAGCTGGACACGCTGCTGGGTTCTGGTTTCTATGAGGTGAGGGCTTATACACGATATATGACGAATTGGGGTTCGAATGCCGTGTTCTCAAGGGTCTTCCCGATCTTCAAGAAACCTGCCAAGGAGGGAGACTATGGCGATTTGACCATCATGACGAAGCTTTATGCCGAGCGTGACCCGAACAATCGGACGGCCGACGACTCCATTTACCAGAGAGCCATTGAAGAGGGAATTTACACCCATGACCTGATGAAGACCATCAGTGTGAATTTCTATCCAGAAGGGGGTAACCTCATCGTAGGCAAACGTAGTCGTGTGGCGATGCTGGCAGTGGATGACAATGGACGGCCGTATCAGGGAACGGGCTTTGTGATGAACGAGAAAGGTGACGTGCTGGCTGCTGTGGAGACCGACTCGTTAGGCAGGGGACTTTTCGAGGTGGTGCCTGATGAGGGGAAACTCACCTACCAGATGCGGAACTTGAAGAAAGACGAGAAGAGTCAGGTGCAGTTCTTCACGCTGCCCAAGGCACTGAAGCAGGGTTGCACCCTCTCGGTGGATGCCATCAGCGAAAAGATGCTTGCCACCCTCCAATGCACGGACAGCGTGTGTGGCAACCTGCTGGGGTATGTCCTGATGAACAACGGCAACATCATTCGTTGCGATACCCTCACTGCCGTGCCCCTTGTGGAGATTGAAATGGGCAGGCATGGATTGCCTGAGGGTGTGAACCAGATGACGGTGTTCGACTGCATGGGAAGAATCATGGCGGAGCGCCTCTTCTTCAAATATCCTACGCCCGACCCGACGGACAGTATCCGTGTGGTGGCTAAGACGACAAAGCTGAAACCTTGTGGAAAGGTGGAAATGGAACTGCATACGCAACCCCATGCGAACCTGTCCTTCTCGGCTATGGATGCCCACACGATGACCAATGGGCAAATGGGCAACATGAAGACCTGGATGTTGCTCTCGTCGGAGGTGAGGGGCTATATTCCCAACATTGAGTACTACTTCGAGTCGGACGATAAAGAGCATCGCCAAAACACCGACCTGCTGATGCTGACGCAGGGTTGGCGGCGCTACGACTGGCGATTGATGACAGAACGCTACACCTTCCGAAAGCCACAACCCATCGAGGACAAGATGTATCTGAATGGAACGTTGAAGGCCTATCGCAAGCACAACCCCGTGAAGAATGTCCACCTGTATGTCATCCTCTGGAATAAAGACGGACAAAGTTTGCTGGGGCAGACGAGGACGGACTCTGTGGGCAACTACGCCTTTGAGATGCCGTTTGTGGACGGAGATTGGAAGATGTGCATCTACACAACGAGAAAAATGAAGGACGAGGAGAAGCGGAAGACCTACTATGTGGGCATTGACAGGCAGTTCTCGCCCAAGCCGAGGTTTATCACTCCTTTGGAAGCGGAAATCATGCATCCGTTGGCTCCCAACGCCTTTGTGAGGAAACCTTTCCAGGAACTGGAGGAAGACGATGAATTCGTGCCCATCACACAGAAGGAACATGTGCTGGAGAGTGTGACGGTGAAGGGAAGGCGGTACTTCACGAATGACGATTGGCGGTTCAAGAACGAGGCATGGGGACGCCAATATGCGACACTGTATTATAATATAGATAGAGAATGTGACAATGCCCTTGACAGAGGGGAGCCTGTGCCTTATTTCTTGGATTTCCTGCAACAAAAGAATTCGCTCTTTGTGTATCGTAGGGAGGCATCGTATCCATACTATGGGCAAAACTCTATTCCTACTACTACAGCTGACTGGAATATGGTTCAATCCGCATTTACATACGCATCCAATTATAACTACACCTATGGAGGAAGGCCGGTAGAATGGATTTTTGACAATGATGATCGCCCCTTGCTGGGTGTCAAAGCTTATGAACTCTTTCTGAGCGACATAAAATCGGTCTATATTGTTCCCAATGACCCACGGGTCATGGATGGTCGTACCCGTATCTATGTCTATATGCACACCAAGTTCAGCACCGAGAGCAAGAAGGGTATCCGACACACTTATTATCAGGGATTCAACGAGGCTTCCACCTTCAAGATGGAAGACTACAGCGTGATTCCTCCGATGGCAGACTTCCGTCGCACCATCTATTGGAACCCCGATGTCATCGCTGATGATAAGGGGAAAGCAAAGGTGGAATTCTTCAACAACTCAACGTGCGAAGAAATGTTCATTAGCGTGGAAGGCATGAGTCCTGAGGGACAGATGCTGACCAACCAATAAATCGAAAGGAAATAAGCAATTTAGAGTGTCACTTCCACCTCTACGGGACAGTGGTCGCTGCCCATGATGTCGGTGTGTATCTTGGCACTGACGAGTTGAGGCTGGATGCGATTGGAGCAGAGCCAGTAGTCGATGCGCCAGCCTGCGTTCTTCTCGCGGGCATGGAAGCGATAACTCCACCATGAATAGATGTTGGGGGTGTCGGGGTAGAAATGACGGAAGGTGTCGGTGAAGCCAGCGTTGAGCAAGTCGGTGAACTTGGCACGCTCTTCATCCGTGAATCCTGCGTTGTGGCGGTTGGATTTGGGATTCTTGATGTCTATCTCCTCATGCGCCACGTTCATGTCGCCACAAACGAGGATGGGTTTCTGCTGATCAAGGCGTTGGAGGTAGATGCGAAAGGCGTCATCCCACGTCATGCGCTGGTCAAGACGTTTGAGCCCATCCTGCGAGTTGGGGGTATAGACGGTGATGACGAAGAAAGTGTCGTACTCGAGGGTAATGACACGTCCTTCTGTATTCATGTCCATCCAGCCGTTGTCGGGAACGGAGGCGATGATGTCTTGTGGGAGTCCGTAGGTGACAGAAAGGGGTGTGTGCTTGGTGTAGATGGCTGTGCCTGAATAGCCTTTCTTCTCGGCATAGTTCCAATAGGACTGATAACCTAAGAAAGGAAGGTCAAGTTGCCCCTCTTGCATCTTGGTCTCTTGCAGACAAAAGAAGTCCGCGTCGAGCGTGGTAAAGACTTCAGAAAAGCCCTTACCACACACGGCGCGGAGTCCGTTAACATTCCAAGAAATAAACTTCATGGTGTATTATGCGAATTTGCTGAAGTCCACCTTGTGCATGTCGCCCTCCTTGATGAAGGTGTCGTGGAATGCATGGGTGGCAGCGAGGTTGTGCCAAGACTGACCCTTCTGAGAGATCTTAAGGTAGTCCCAGAGGAGCTGCTTGTAGTCAGGATGTGCACAGTTCTCGATGATGGCATGAGCACGCTGGATTGGGCTCTTGCCACGCAGGTCTGCTACACCCTGTTCTGTAACGATGACATTAACATCGTGCTCAGTGTGGTCAACGTGGCTGCAGAATGGCACAATGGCTGAGATAGCGCCGCCCTTGGCTACAGATGAGCAAGTGAAGATGCTGAGGAAGGCGTTACGCTCGAAGTCGCCAGAGCCGCCCACACCGTTCATCATCTTAGTGCCGCAAATCTGTGTGGAGTTAGCATGTCCGTAAAGGTCCACCTCGATGGCAGTGTTGATGGCAATGAGTCCGAGACGACGAATCACCTCTGCATTGTTGGAAATCTCTGATGGACGGAGCACGAGTTTGTCGCGGAAGAAGTCCATATTGTCGTAGATGCTCTGGAGCTTATCGTTGGTCACAGTGAGTGAGCAAGTGGATGCGCACTTCACTTTCTCCTGGAACATGAGGTCAACGATGGCATTCTGCAGCACCTCAGTATAAACCTCCATTTGTGGCATTTCAGGATTGCTTCCGAGTGCGAAGAGGATAGCGTTGGCTGTGGTGCCCACACCGCTCTGGAATGGAAGGAAACTTGGTGGAATGATACCACGCTTCTTTTCGTTCATGAGGAAATTGGCTACATTCTCACCAATCTTGTCAGTGATAGGGTCTGCATCCTTGAAGGCACGTGCCTCGTCAGGGATGTTGCACTCTACAACGCCCACCACCTTCTTGGGGTCGAGCTGAAGATAGGTGGTACCAATACGGTCAGTCACCTTCTCGATTGGAATAGGCTTGCGACATGGAGGGTCAAGTGGCTCATATACGTCGTGCAACCCCTTAGACTCTGCTGGGTGGTATGCGTTCAGCTCGAGGATGATACCTTTCTTTGCCAAATGAGCTACAGTGGAAGAGATACCACCAGCTGCCGTGAGGAACACTTTGCCGTCCTCTTCGATAGCGCAGACTTCGAGGATAGCCCAATCGACATCTCCTAAGAATCCGTAGCGGAGATCTTGGGCCATCATGCCGAGATGGATATCGTTGTAAGCGATCTCGCCAGCATTGACATGCTTACGGAAAGTGGAGTTGGTGGTGTATGGAGCACGGTAGCGAATAGCCTGCTCGTCAGAAAGAACACCGTCGCAGGACTGACCTGTGGATGCTCCCGTAAAAATACCGATTTGGAATGGACGTCCTGCTTCGTGCTCAGCGTGAGCTACCTTGGCAATCTCTGCCGTTACTGCTTTAGGTGTGCCTGCTGGTGTGAAGCCAGACAGGCCGATGTTGTCTCCGTTCTTGATGAGTGCTGCAGCCTCTGCAGCGGTGATTCTTGTAAATGCCATAAACCTTTTTACTTTTACACAATTTTTCAAAATTTGTGCAAAGTTAGGGGTTTTGTTTGGATTGACAAAATAAGTGGCACAAAAACTGCTGATTTGTGCCACTTTTATATAATATATGTGTAGAATGCGCCTTTATTTCACAGGGTCGAAGTCATCTTTGAGCAAATCTTGTTTGTTTTTGGGCTCGTAGAAAACCTTGTTGGCTCCGCTGGTGATTTGTATAAACTCAGGGTGCTCCTTGGCGAAGTTGTCGATGTAACGGATGCGCTTCTGGTCGTAAAGCTCGCTGACAGCAATGAGGATACCTGTCTCTTCCACATCGCCAAAGCCGTAGTTGATGGCTGTGCCGAACATCTTCATAGTGGGGGAGAGGCTCATGTAAGCGTTGACCAATGGAGGAATATTCAGGCCGAGGGCACGCACCTCATGATTGAGAATCTTGTAATCCTCCTTGAAAGATTCTTCGCAGAAGAGTTCCTCAAATTCCTTGGGGTCGTGCTCTAATTCCAGGGGTTTGGTTGGGATGACCAGACCGTCTTTATCGCCAAAGTGCTTGCGCAGGAAATAGAGAATCATGTCACGTCCCTTGCGGTTGTAGCTGGGATACATGGTCATCTTTCCGAAGAAGTATTTGCATCCAGGCATGATGACAGCCAAAGCGCCAAGTCCGTCCCAAAGGTTGTCGAGGGCAAAGATGGATTTGCCGTCGGAACGGGTGGACTGGTATTCGAGGGTCACGAACGAACGTCCCAACTCGATGGTATAAGGCATGTAATCCTTGATGAATTCATCGGAGAAGTGGAACATGTGACTGGTGGCAAGGATAGGCTGACCTTTCTCGTCCAATCGGATGTCTGGACCGAGGATGTAGCGATAGCCGCCAATGATTTCTTCTGATTCCGGATTCCATACGATAAGCTGTTTGTAGGGATTCTCCATCGTGTCGAATTCATCGAGGTCACAGTCAAGACCTGTTCCACCACCTGCTGCACGAAAGGCGATCTCACGCAGACGACCAATCTCGCGCACAACATTAGGGGAATTCTGCCATGTGACCACATACACCTCATTGTTGCTCTTGCTCGTCATGCGCAAGCGCTTATCATCGGTTAGTTCTGATTTCAGCACCTCCTTGGGGATAGGTGCAATGATTTCTGCTTCCATATTTATTATTTGTCCTTTTTCTTCGTTATGCCGAGGCACTGTCTGTGTCAAGTTGATAAACCTTCTCCTTTACCCACTGTGCCCATTCGGTCGGAGTTTTTGACTTGTCGAACGTCTGCCAGGGAATAGGTTCTCCAAACGTGACTGTGAAGGTCTTTCCCTGATTTTTGTACATCTCGTCAGCCAGATAAAGCATGGCAATGTTGAACTTGATGTGCAGGCGTTTACACCAACGGGCGATGTTGTAGAACCGATCGGAATTATGCCCAGAGAAATGGACTGGAATCACATCCCGTTGGTATTGCACAGACTTCGTTATGAAGGTTTTTTTCCAGTCGATGTCCCTGATGACATCATCCTCTCCTTTTCTGGAACAAAGTCCAGCAGGGAACATCACCACATTCTTCGGCGATTGAAACGCCATTTCCACCATTTTGGGGAAGTTTCGACTATTGCGCCCCGTTTTGTTGATGGGTACGCAGAGCGGTGCTAATCCTTTGAAACTCATCAGGATGTCGTTGACAAGATAGACCATCTGACTGTCGTACTTGTGGCAGATGATAGACCCCAATGCGATGCCGTCCTGTCCTCCGAGAGGATGATTGCTGACGATGGTGAAGTAACGTCCTCCCTCATTGCTGGGTAGTGCATCCAAGCCCTCTTGAATGACTCCATTGATATTGGTTTGCACCTTCAAGGTACAATTCAGATATTTCAAGCATCCATCCAACCACTCAACACCCACTTGTCCTTTTCCCTCTCCGCACAGATGGACATTCATCCAATCTTGATGGATGATGTTCTTCAACCATGAAACCAAAAATTTAGGAACAAACTTGGATTTCTTACCGAGCTTGTCCTTCAAGACCTGGTCCACGTCCACCCGAAATTCTTCTCCTTCAATTGCCATAATACTGAAATGTCGTGCAAAATTATTAAATCTTTTTTGTTTTTTCATAAAAAAAGAGAACTTTTCATAAGAAGAGAGGAAAAAAAGTCGTAACTTTGCAGCAATTATGGAGATTCTGTGCCAAGCGGACTATAAATATACGAGGCATGGGGTTTATAGAAAATGGTCTTTAGACCGGATGGAAAGAAATATAAGAATATTTTTGATATGAAAAGAATTTTGTTGGCCGCCATATTGTGTTTCACGACAATATTGGCAGCTTTTGCACAGATGACAGATGCTCAAGTGCTGAGTTTTATAAAGAATAGAACAAAAGCAGGTGCGAGCCAGTCGCAAATTACAACACAATTGATGCAGCGTGGTGTAGAGATTGAGCAGATACGTCGTATTCGTAATGAATATGATTCTCAAGTTAATAATGACGGAGTATCGCGTGCTTCGTCTGGATCTATTTCAATGGCGACGGATCGTATGAAGGGCAATAGTGATGGTACTACTGCTCAAGAATTAACGACGGCTCGTCTTGGTACAACCGGTGAGGTGTATGCTGATGCAGCCGAGGAACATGAGGAAGCCGAAAATGATGTGGAGTCCATGCAAAGAGTGCAAGGTGAAACGGCTGGCAAGCGTGTGTACGGACATGATCAGTTCCGTCGCATCTCAGTGAACACCAATGTCCCAACGCCTCAAAACTATGTGGTGGGTGCTGGTGACCAATTAGTAATTGATATTTATGGTGAATCGCAGAAGACATTGGTTCACACAATTTCTCCTGAAGGAACCATTACCGTGTCTGGTGTTGGTCCTATCCATGTGAGTGGATTGACTGTGGCAGCAGCTCAGAGTAAGATTAAAGCCACGGTGGGCAAACACTACCAAGGTTCAAACGTTCGTTTAACGCTAGGAAAAACCCGTTCCATCATGGTGAATGTCATGGGTGAGGTGAGAAATCCTGGCACTTATAATATGTCTTCTTTTTCCACTGTTTTCCATGCGATCTCTATGGCAGGGGGTATCAAGCAGTTGGGTACATTGCGTAACATCAAGGTCTATCGAGGTGGCAGGTTGGTTACTGTTGTCGATTTTTATGAGTACCTGTTGAACGGAAGATTGGCAGGTAATATCAATTTGGAAGATGACGATGTGATTCATGTGGAACCATACGACTGTTTGGTCGGTATCACGGGAAATGTGAAGCGACCGATGTTCTATGAAATGAGGAAAACAGAAACGGTGGGTACTTTGTTGAAATTTGCGGGCGGTTATACAGGTGATGCCTATAAGAAATCTGTTCGTTTGGTCCGCCAGACTGGGGAACGTTACACTGTACATAATATAGATGAGTTTGAGATGAATGCCTTTACAGTTGATGACGGTGATGCTGTGTCAGTAGATGCCATTCTGAACAGATATGAAAATATGGTGGAAATCAAGGGCGCTGTGTTCCGTCCTGGTCAGTTCAATATCAGTGGCGACGTCTGTTCGGTGCGCACCCTCATTCAGGCTGCTGATGGTTTGACAGAAGATGCATTTTTAGATCATGCAATCATCCACCGTTTAAAGGAAGACCGTACATTGGAAGTTATCCCTATTGACGTGAAAGGAATTATGGATGGTAATGTTGCAGACGTTCCGTTGAAAAACGAGGATGTTGTGTTCATTCCCACACAAGAAGAACTTCGCAAAGAACGCTATTTTACTGTCACTGGTCAGGTGATGACTCCAGGTCGCTATGAATATGCAGAGAACACGACTATCGAAGACTTGATTGTTATGGCAGGTGGTTTGCGCGATGGTGCATCGTTGGCACGCGTGGATGTAAGCCGTCGTATCAAAGATCCTTATTCAACAGAAAAGACTCGTAACATTGCAGAAACATTCCAGTTTGACATCAAAGATGGTTTGGTCATCAAGAAAGATGGTGGAGAATTCTATTTGCAGCCTTATGATGTTGTACATGTTCGTCGTAGCCCAGGCTATGTGATGCCAAGAAACATCAGAGTGACGGGTGAAGTAAATTATGAAGGCGCATTCACAATAGAGAAAAAGGATCTTCGTTTGACTGACGCTATAAAAATGGCGGGCGGAATAGCAGAAGGTGCATACATTAAAGGTGCCCGTCTTGTGCGCATTATGAACGATGAGGAACGTCAGCGCAAACAGGCCGTGTTAGATGCTATCCGTAATAATTTGGATGAAAAAGATTCTATCTCTTGGAACAAAATGGAGATGAGCAATACTTATCCAATTGGTATTGACTTGGAAAAAGCAATGAAGGAACCAGGTGGACAATATGATATTGTGTTGCGCGAAGGTGATCGTATAGATATTCCAGAATACAATGGAACTGTCAGAATTTCAGGTGATGTTCAGTTCCCCAACACGGTGACATACGTAAAGGGCAAGAGCGCGAAATGGTATATACAGAATGCTGGTGGATATAGCGAGAGTGCTAAAAAGAAGAAAGCATTCATCGTCTATCAGAATGGTATGATGGACATATTGGCGAAAGGTACGAATGTAGAGCCAGGAAGCGAAATCATTGTGCCAAGCAAGAAGCAAAAGCATGTTAATTTGAACACGATTTCGACTATTGGAGCAGCGTTTACTCCTCTTGCTACAATTGCAGCATTGATTGCTTATATATCAAAATAAACACAATTAAAATTCATTATGGATAATCAACAGCAATATATGGAATCTCGGGAAGAGGAAAAACGCATTGACTACCAAGCATTATTTGCCGCCCTTAAGAAGCATAAAAGTCTTTATAAGAAGGTGCTTCCTATTACATTTGTTCTTGGGTGTATAATAGCTCTTTCCATCCCGAAAACGTTTACCTGTGAAGTTTTGTTGGCGCCAGAACTTTCCACCAGACGTACAACTGCTTCTATTAGTGCGTTAGCATCTCAAATGGGACTCAAAATGGGTTCGGGAACTCTTGGTAACACTGAGGCGCTTTACCCGACATTGTACCCAGATTTAATAAATTCTACAGATTTTAAGGTAAGTCTCTTTAATATTCCCGTTCATCAGCAAGATAGTACTCGCATCATGAGTTACTATGTGTATTTGAGAGATGAACAGAAAAAGCCATGGTGGAGTATGGCAATAGAGGGCGTTTCGGATTATGCCCAATATTTAGTGTCTCTTATCGTTGAAACTGATTCTGTAGATCAAGATAAGATAGATCCATTCCAACTGACGAAGCTGCAATCTCGAATTGTAAAATCATTGGAAAAGTCTATTGTTTGTGAAGTGGATGAAAAGACGCTGGAGATTACTATTACTGTTACAGATCAAGACCCTCTTATTTGTGCAACTATGGCCGATTCTGTGAAGGCTCGTTTACAAGGGTTCATTACGGATTATCAGACAAAGAAATCTCGTGTAGATGTGGACTTTAATCGTAAGTTGTGTGAAGAGGCAAAAGCTCGGTATGATGAAGCTCGTGAAAAATATGCAGCCTATGCAGATGCTCACCAAGATATGATGTATCAGAGCGATCGTACGAAGTTGATAAACCTTGAAAATGACATGCAATTAAAATATAATGCATACAATTCTGTGGCACAGCAGTTGATAGCGGCTGAAGCAAAGGTGCAGGAGGCAACCCCTTCCTTCACGACTCTTCAAAGTGCCACCGTTCCCGTAAAGAAATCAGGTCCCGGCCGCGTTAAGATTGTACTTGTTCTTATGTTCTTGGCATTCCTTGGCACCTCTGCATGGGTTCTTTATAAAGAAGACCAATTGAAGCCGTTGTTGGGGCTTTCTTGATGTGATGAGAGTCATAGCGTATAGATAATGTAATAATGTAATATATGTTATTTTCATTCTTCAGTACAAAAAAGAAACTGGTAAACACGGGAATATTTAATGGTGCCACAGATTGGCATAGTCATATTCTTCCAGGTGTTGATGATGGAATCCAGACGTTGGAAGATTCTCTTGCCGTTCTTGCTTGTTATGAGAAGATTGGCATTAAAGAAGTGTGGCTGACTCCGCATATTATGGAGGATATACCCAACACAATAGATGATTTGCGTGCACGTTTTCAGGAGTTGCAGGAAGCATATCATGGGACAGTAAAATTGAATCTGGCGGCTGAGAACATGATGGACAATCTCTTTAGTGAGCGTTTGGATAGCAAAGAGTTGTTGCCAATAGGCCCGAAAGGAGATCATCTCTTGGTGGAAACATCCTATTATCAGCCTCCTATTGACTTGTATGGTACATTGGAACGCGTCAAGGAGCTTGGTTTCACACCAATTCTTGCTCATCCAGAGCGTTATCGCTACATGAGTGATACGGATTATAATTATTTATATTCGAAGGGCGTGAAATTACAGATGAACTTGATGTCATTGGCAGGTGTTTATGGTGATTCTGCACAAGAAAAAGCACAAATGTTACTTTCCAAAGGCTATTATACATTCTTTGGTTCAGATCTTCATCATCTGCCAACTTTCCAAAAAGCAATCAATGCGAAGGCGTTGAAGAAAGATATAGTCGATCTGCTCCCACGTATCCAGAATATTATCTTTTAAGGAATAAAAGACTTTCATTGCCCATATTGAAGATGAGGTCAATGATGGAGAGATCGGGTAGAAAACCGTGTTTCTGCTGAAAGACCTGGTAGTAGTTGAGGGTTGAGAGTTTAGAGTTGAGAGTTGAGGGTTGAGGGTTGAGCGTTGGGGATTGGGTGATTCCTTTATAAGAATTTGTTCGCGAGATATTTGGCTGAATGTCAATTGTCTCGCAACATTTTTGTATCAAGGCTTCGTTGAAGTCCATCAGAAAGTTCCATTTTTTCTCGTATAGAGGGCGAAAATCATCTTGTAGATACTCAAAGAAAGGAGAATTGAAGTAAGAGGTTTCGAGGGCATACCAATGTTGGTGTTGCCAATCCGTATGTGTACTGATACGTACATCCTTCATTAGGCATTTTCCTTCAATGAATGTACTCTTGTCAATGGGGATGGAAAGATGTAATGGACCATTCGGTGAGTCGATGGTGCAGCGATTGCGGATGGTCTGCTTTGGGTAGTTTTCGTATTGTTCAATGAAAATTGGTTCGTCAGTCAGAAGGCTGACGAACCAACTAATAGGGGGTAAATATGCACAGGGGAGTACCATCTTACTTGATGTTATCCACCCATGTGAATAGCCTGCTCCAGCGTACTCCGTGTGACTTTCCGTAACGGTCGGTTATAAGGGAGAGCCAGATGAAGAGCGGTTTGCCTACCACGTGGTCTTCTGGTACGAAACCCCAGTAACGGCTGTCTGCGGAGTTGTGGCGATTGTCGCCCATCATCCAGTAGTAATCCATCTTGAAGGTGTAAGAGTCGGTGGACTTGCCGTTGATGTAGATCTTGCCGTCCTTCACCTCCAGCTGGTTGTTCTCATACACGCGGATAGGACGTTCGTAGATGGCAAGATTGTCCAGCGTCAGCTTCACGCTCTTTCCCTTGGCAGGAATCCAGATGGGACCATAGTTGTCGCGTGTCCAACCATATTGATGGTTCAGCGGATAGAGGTTGCCCCAGTAGCCATCCTTGATTTCCACCACGCTGTCGCAAAATGCTGTATTTGCCCTCAGTGCCTCCACGGCCATGTGAGTAAGTGGAATGCCCTGATTGTGGTCGAGAATCTTGTCTCTGTCTTCATCGCTGATATTCAGATCCTCACACATCTCATCACTCAACACCTGACTGTTGCGTGTATAGACCTTATAATTGAATTGTGCGAAGGTAGGCGTTTCCTGCTTCTTCCCATCCACATAGATGATTTTATCCTTGATCTCCAAAGTCTGTCCAGGCAATCCCACGCAGCGTTTTACATAGTTCTCCCGACGGTCAGCAGGACGAGTCGTCACGCTGCCATAGACGTTCGTTTTGGCAGCCACAATCTGTTTGCCTATGCCGTAGCACTGATTCCACACCTGTTGCTGTTCATCGGCAGAGAGTTTCTCCATCATCGGCACCTCGTAGCCCTGTTCATTGGCAGCCATACAACCCTCCTGGAAGCAGAGGCTGTAGTAGTCGCCGTTGTAGTTCACAGCCACAGTGTCGCCAGCAGGGTAGTTAAACACCACGATGTCGCCATATTCCACCTTCCCGAAGCCCTTCACACGACGATATTCCCACTGTGGCCATTCGATGTACGATTTGATGTTCAGCATCGGGATGGTGTGCTGGGTCAGTGGCATCGTGAGAGGGGTCTGAGGAATGCGAGGACCATAGCTCATCTTGCTCACCAACAGGAAGTCGCCCGTCATCAACGTCTTCTCCAATGAGGACGATGGAATCTGATAGTTCTGGAAGAAGAAGTTGTTGACGAAATACACAGCCACCAAAGCAAACACGATGGCATCCACCCAACTCATGATGGCGCGGGCGATGTCACTCTCCAGTTCCTTCCACCACGTCCACTTGATTTTCTTGCTGATGTAGGCATCGTAGATGAACGGTACCACAATCAAGCCCCACCACGACTTCACCCAGTAGAGGAAAGCCAAGTAGCAGAGGGTTGCTACACCAAACTTCACCCATTTCCATCCTCCCCATTCAGGTTTGTTGTTTTCTCCCGAACGGGTTTTCTTGAAACTTTTATAATCGAAAGCCATAATTCTCTCTTCTTTAGAATTTGAACAAATCGTCTGTGCTCAGTAATCCTTCATGCTTTGCTGTGAACTCGGCTGCGATGACAGCTCCCAATGCAAAGCCCTGACGGGAGTGTGCATCGTGCGTGATGGTGATTTGGTCAGCCTCACTGTTCCAAGTGATGGAATGGATGCCTGGCACCTCTCCCCGTCTGATGGAACTGATAGGCAGCAAGTCGGCAGCCACCTCGTCGCTTCCTTCCACTGTTCCGTCTGGCTGCTGCAGATAGCCCATCGTCCAATCCTTCTTGCGGTCAAGACGTTCCACAATCTGCTCAGCCAGCGTGATGCCTGTGCCCGATGGGTGGTCAAGCTTGTGGATATGGTGCGTCTCCTCCTCCTTCACGTCATACTGAGGGAACTGGTTCATGATGCTCGCCAGATATTTGTTGATGGCGCTGAAGATCGCCACACCAATCGAGTAGTTGCTTGCCCAGAAGAGCGTCTTTCCACCCTCCGTACAAGCCTTCCTTACATCGTCTCCATGCTCCTTCAGCCAGCCTGTGCTGCCACTCACCACCTTCACACCAGCCTTCCAAGCCTTCAGGTAGTTCTCGTAGGCAGTCATGGGCGTGGTGAATTCTATCGCCACATCAGCGCTGGCAAATGCCTCGCTTTCAAACTCCTCCTGATTGTCGATGTCGATGATGCTCACAATCTCGTGACCACGACTCAAGGCAATCTGCTCAATCATCTTGCCCATCTTACCATATCCGATCAATGCTATTTTCATTCTCTTATCCTTTGTTTTTGATGTAAATTCTTAAAAATCACTGCAAAGATAATGAAAAGTTAGGAGTTAGGAGTTAGGAGTTAGGAGTTTTTCACTACCTTTGAACAAATTTTAATACAAAACACATGGAACAACTGCTTCACTACACGTGGAAACATAAGATTTTTCCACTCCATGAATTGAGAACAACCGATGGGCGACGTTTGGAAGTGCTCAATCCTGGCATTCACAACACGGATGCAGGTCCTGATTTTATAGGGGCTAAAATCAAGTTGGATGGCATAGAGTGGGTGGGTAATGTGGAAATCCATCAGAAGACCAGCGATTGGTTTCGCCACCATCATGATGCAGATGCCACCTATCAAAACATCATTCTGCATGTAGCAAGCGAGGTGGACAAACCCCTCTACTATCCCGACGGGCAGGAGATTCCACAACTGCAACTTGAAGTTCCCTCCTACGTCCGCGACAACTATGCCGAACTCAGCCACAACGATTGCCGACCTCCCTGCCGCAATGTTCTCGGCAACCTCTCCACCTTCCTCATTCATCAGTGGATGACCTCCCTCATGTTGGAGCGTTTCGAGGAGCGAACCCGACAAATCATGCAGCGTCGTGAGGCACTTGACAAGAACTGGGAAGACACCCTTTTCGTCACGCTTGCACGTAACTTTGGATTTGGTCTTAACGGCGATGCTTTTGAGAAGTGGGCACAGTCAATCCCCATGTCTGCAGTCGGTAAGCATCGTGACAACCTCTTTCAAATTGAAGCAATATTCTTCGGCCAAGCGGGTCTCCTTGATGTTTATTATGACGATGATTACTACCTGCGTCTGCAAAAAGAGTACCGCTATCTGCGCCAGAAGTTCTCCCTTACCCCGATGAGCAGTGGCTTGTGGAAATTTCTTCGACTCCGTCCCCAGAATTTTCCCTATATCCGGATTGCCCAACTCTCCATGCTTTATTATGAGCAACGCCTCAATCTCTCCCGATTGCTCAGCGCACAAAACCTTAACGAGATAAGTGCCTTACTCCTGACTCATGTGAGCGATTATTGGCGTACCCATTACACTTTTGCCTCTCAACCTACCAAACCTGTTGAGAAGATGCTTTCGCCATCTTCCATCGAACTCATCATCATTAACAGTGTTGCCCCCATGCTCTTCGCTTATGGTAAGTACAAGTCCGACCAAGCCCTTTGCGATCGTGCCTTCTCTCTGTGGGAACAACTCAAACCCGAAAATAACACCATCATTCGTGATTGGGCATCAGCAGGCATCACCTGCGAAAATGCTGCCGATACCCAAGCCCTCATTCAGCTCCATCGCAATTACTGCCAACGTCGCGACTGTCTTCGTTGCCAGTTTGGCTACGAATACATACATCGCACCCCAAAATTTCTTTGTGAGGGTGAAAAGGAGAACGGCTAACCAAATGAAGCAGGGCAGACACCCGATTGAGTGTCTGCCCTTCCTTTGGCACGGGGTGAGGGACTCGAACCCCCGACCCTCGGTTTTGGAGACCGATATTCTACCAACTAAACTAACCCCGTGTGCGGTTATGCTTTTATCCTTTCACCAGCGGGTGGGTAGCTCCACCGGGAATCGAACCCGGATCTAATCTTTAGGAGAGATTTGTTCTATCCATTGAACTATGGGGCCATCGGTTAAAAGCGGATGCAAAGGTACGGAAAAAAAATGACAATTGATAGTTGACAATTGACAATTTTGCTGTTCCGATGATGAAATATCAATTATTAATTGTCAATTATCAATTAAAAGTACTACCTTTGTTGCGCAAACCTAAACCTACCATCTTATGGGCATACCTACCAATACGACCATCAACACCCATCGCAGTTCAGAAAAATTTGAAGTGAACGGGGCGTACCTGAAAATCAGGGATCAACTGAAGAGCGCAATAGAAGGAAAAACGCTTGACGAGGCGATTCAGTACCTCGTGAGTCGTGTGAAAGGAAAGTATCTTTTCACCAAGCGGCTTAAAACCGTCTGTGTCTCCATCGGAATGATGAATAATGCCATTGATCGAGGTGATGCGGAGAAGATGGTGAAAATCTCTGAGGCGCTGCAGCTAAAGGGATTTGAATTGATAGCCAATGCCATCGCCCGTCGTGAGGGAATTAAAGCGATTCTCATTGCAGGACCCTCATCAAGCGGAAAGACCACTTTCAGCAAAAAGCTCTGTCTCGCATTGGAAGAGAAAGGGCTGAGTGCGAAGTGTCTCTCGTTCGATGATTATTACATAGATCGTGAATTTACGCCACGTGACGAAACTGGTGATTACGACTACGAACACATCAATGCACTCAATGTGCCCTTTTTCAGGCGACAATTCTCCCAACTGCTCAACGGCGAGGAAATAGAATTACCTCGCTATGACTTTGTTTCGGGAAAGAGCCTTAAGAGTGGTAACTACATCAGGCTTACCGATCATACGATTCTCATTATGGAGGGTATCCACGCGCTCAACCCGATGCTTACAGGAGGAATACCCGAAGAAAACCTTTTCCGTATCTATATTTCAGGTTTGACGGTGGCGAAGAACGACGATGGTACATATTATGGTACGACCGATAACCGACTCATTCGTCGTATGGTGCGCGATGCACAGTTCCGCAATACGTCTGCTTCGGAGACACTTGCCCGTTGGCCATCCGTGCGTCGAGGTGAGGAGAAGTGGATTACGCCTTTCCAACAGAATGCCGATGTGAATTTCTGTACAGCTTTCCAATATGAACTCGCAGTACTTAAGCAGAAAGCCCTTCCGTTATTAGAAAATGTACCCAAAGATGATCCTCACTACAAAGAAGCGGAACGTCTGAAATGGGTATTGAACCGCTTCCATGACATTCCGCTCGACCTTCTGCCTCCTCACTCCCTCTTACGTGAGTTTATGGGTGGCAGTGCGTTTGAGTATTAGTTACATCCTGAGGTGGAATGTTTTAGAACCCACCTCTGTTTCCACTTGTATCAGCAGCAAGGTGCCTCTTCGTGCATCAATGGAGAGAGAAGCACGATGGCTGCCATTCACTTTCTTTTCTGCCAACTTCATGCCACTCACAGAGTAGATGCGGATGTAGCGCAAAGGAGTGGCTGATTCGACTGCCACCTTGTTCTTGGAAGCTTTCAGTTGGATGTCGTTAGAAGCCTTGACTGCATCAACCGCTGAGATATTGGCACTCACCTCGATATTCACCACATCAGTTGAAGCCGTTTCACCATCGGTGGCTGTGGCTTGCGCAAAGATGCTGTGCGTACCTGGTTCAGGATTGTTCCATACAAGCGTGTAAGGAGGCTCCGTGCTGGTGGCATATATCTCCTGACCTTCCATCAGTTCCACCTTCTCGATACGGTCACGGATGTGGCGGGCATTGACAGGCAGTTCGATGGGTGCACTCACATAAGGCGAGTTCATGTCGCTGGCCCAAGCGATGTCCATCAAATAAGGCACTTCCGTATGTTTCAGTCCTCGGAAGGCTTCGAGGGCAACAGACACTTGGCGTGTTTCAGGATTCCAAGCCCCCATGTTGTAGCCGTCGGTCAGTTCTGGTTCCCAGTAGAAACAACCAGCGGCACCTGCGTCTATGAGCTGTTGCATCAAGTCGCACAGGAAGTGGTTGGTTGCCAATGGCTGGTCGTTGTAGTAGCCTGTTTCCACAATCATCACAGGCTTTCCGTAGCGTTCCTTCAGACTCTTTACAATGGTTGTAGTTCTTTTGGCGAGAACTTCTGTACCCAATCCTGTCATGAGCGGATAGGCGGAAAGACCTATGACATCCCATTTTACACCAGCTGCCACCAACGCATCGAAATAATTGTTCATGGCCGATGTTCCTTGCAAATCAGCCAAGTGCAGGACCACCTGAATATCAGGATTTACTTCCTTCACTGCATCATAGGCAGCATTGAAGAGGCGGGCAAAATTCTCCACATTCGTCCCTCCGCTGGTTAATCTGCCTTCTGGCCAAAGCATACCTTCATCTAACTGATAACCTACCTGTACCCATTTCAGCTTGTCGCTACTTCCTTGAGTGGTTCTTACGGCAGTAGAGGTGTGCGTTTTGACATCACTCACCAACGCATCTATGTCGTGGTTCTTCCATGCAGAAGGCTTTTGTTGCGAACCGATGTCTGTACGATTGTCGGTATAGTGCAGGCAAAGCATGATGTTCATATCCTGGTCTTTTGCCTTTTTCGCCAGATTTCGTGTATAGGTCAAGTTACATACTCCATCGGAAGGACTGACCAACATACCTAATCTCACGCAATTCATTCCCTCCTCCTTCAGAATGGAAATCACATCCTTCTTCATTCCTTGACGATTCAAGAATGTCAGCCCTTTGTTGGTCTGTTGGGTGAGGAAACTGACATCGGCACCAAAGGCAAAGGTCTCTTCGGCTGCTTGGCGATCAAAGGCTGGGTCACCCACCGTCAACGGAGTCGCGTAAATGTTGTCATAATCTACTTTGCCGAAGTTCTTGTTCTGAATCTTCCATTTGGGGAACACCTTTGTTTCAGAAGGTTTCAGGAAGATATTGGCATTCTGGCTGTAGCCCTTCAAGTGCCAATCCATCCATTTCAGCGCCACACGGCCAAATTCTCCTCCTTGGGGATCCCAATAGGTGCCACCATGTCCAGCCGTTGACAAGTCTGCCCATACCACTGGCACTTTTGTGATGCTTCCAAAGTCTGACTTTGCATTGTTGTACGCTACATCGTCAGGACCACCAGTCATGTAGATGAGGGGACAATGCAGCTGTTTCAGGCTCTGAGGTGATGCGCCACCCATAGACATACCGCCCATACCCGCATTCATGATGAGCAAGGTCTTCATTCTGGTGTTGGCACAGTTGGCAATGGCTTGCGCGCCACCACAAGAGTGTCCAGCCGCTGCCACATTGTTCACATCCACCGCCTTGTAGTAGTCGCTCGTTTTCAATCCCACCTGTTTCACCACCCAGTCGATGGCTTCCACCACCTGCTTCTCATTCGAGCCTCCATCTTCACGGTCATCGTCATTCACCTTCATCTTACCAATGGCTACTACGAGATAACCGTGCGATGCCATTTCGTTCAACATGCGCTCGTAACCCTTCGAGTTGTCGGAGCAAGCGCCGTTGCACCAAATCAGCAGGGGAAGCAGTCCTTCGCGTCGAGCAGCTGCTTTCACATTGCGTGGACGGTAAACAGTGAAGTTCTCCAAGGTCTTTTCCGTCACGACCACTGCCCGATAGTTACCCGTTCCGCCATTGTCTATCACTTTTTGACGGATAATTTGGTCACTGACATAATCACTCTTGGCAGATTCCTGTGCCCAGCTCATCAGCCAAATACAGGTCAATCCTGCCATCAAGATAAATCGTTTCATATTGGTTAGGTTTATTAAAGATTGTTGATTTCTTTTGAAGTGATTGATTTTGCTACATAGTTAGGGAAAATTTACTGCCTAGTTAGGAAAGTCGTTTGATGTGCCTTTGACATCCCACATAGATCAGCAACACCACGTTCATCATCAAGGCATAGATGATGGCGGGGATAGCGATGGTCTCGTTGTTGAAGACGAGAGGGCTGCATGCCACAGTAATGGCTTGTGCAGCATTCTGCATACCTACTTCAATCACGATGGTGCGACGTTCAGCCCCTGTCAATCGGAAGATGAAAGAAAGGAGGGAACCTCCGCTCATAGCAAGGAGGATGAGCACTGTGATGCAAAGTCCAAGGGAAGGAAATTTCTGTACGATGGTTTCACGATGTTGAAGGAAAAACACGGTGGCGAGGAGAATCAGCGCAGGGAATGCCGCACGTTTCAGCACGTTATGGATGCGGTTGGCAGCGGATGCCCATTTCATGCCTACGCCCAATCCAATGAGGATAGGTACAGCCATCAGCACAATGTTCTGCATCAAGAGGTTGCCTACAGGCAGATGCACATCAGCACCCGTACCGATGGAGGTTGTGACCCAAGCCATGATGAGGGGTACTGTGAAGAGGGTGATGATGGAGCTGCAAGCCGTCAAAGTGACGGAGAGTGCCACATCGCCTCGTGCCAACATGGAAAAGACGTTGCTGGAACTGCCACCAGGACTGCAAGCGATGAGCATGATGCCCAGAAAGAAGAGGGCTTCGAGGTGGAAGATGTACCCTACAACCCATGCAATGAGGGGCAGGAGGATGATTTGTCCGATGACTCCTGCCAACACGGGCCAAGGACGTTGGAGAATCAAGCGAAAATCGTGAGGACGCAAGGTGAGTCCGAGGTCGAACATCAGCAGCGTCAGAATAGGTAGTACTATAAATATTGTATTCATATCATGGGAAGACTTTCTCCGTTAATCTTACGATAAAGATCGAGAGCAAACACGTCAGTCATACCAGAGAGGTAGTCGAGCACAGCCATGATGCGTACGTAGGTGTCGGTGCTATCTACCTCATACTGAGAGGATACGCGATCGAGCAGGAGGCTGCTGTAGGCATGATGGGGATTCATCACGGCTTTGGTGAAAAGCTGGATGAGGGTGTAGATGATTTTGTAACCAGCCAATTCTGTATCCACCACGTCGCGACTGCGATAGATACGACTCTTTGCCACATTCACACAGGCTTGGTAAGCATCGTGTACGAGTGGACAGGAGTGGTCGATAAGGGAACCTTCAAAAGTACCATTGAGAATAGCCTCCTCATTCTCCACAAACACACGGACACACTCATGTTCGAGGGCTCCGATAGCACAGGAACGGAAATAAGCCACGTTCTCGTTCTTGTCATCCACACCCTTGCTTCGTTCGATGACGTGAGCACGTTTCTCTTCTGGCAGGAAACCTAACATGAGATCGCGTGTCTCCTTGAATGAGAGAATCTTGAGTTTGTGGGCATCCTCAATGTCCATAATCTCGTAGCAGATGTCATCAGCTGCCTCCACCAGATAGGCCAATGGATGACGGAACCATCCTTCTCCCTTGCGACCCAATCCCAGTTCTGTGGCGATGCGATCGTAAATGTCCTTTTCCTGAGTGAAATAGCCGAATTTCTGCTTCACGGCTTCTGTGGCAGGGTAGGGGTATTTCACGATGCTGGAGAGGGTGGAGTAGGTGAGTACGAAACCACCTTCTCGTCGTCCCTTGAATTGATGTGTGAGCAATCGGAACGCATTGGCATTCCCGTCAAAGTGCGTGATGTCTGCCCATTGTTCAGGGGTGAGCTGATTCTTGTATAGGATGCCTTGGTCCTCTAAGAAATAAGAAGCGATGGCACGTTCACCTGAATGTCCGAAAGGAGGATTTCCGAGGTCGTGGGCAAGACAGGCAGCCGATACGATAGAGCCAATCTCGAGGATGTGGGTGTCAGCGAGTTCGGGTTGCTTTTCCAGAAGCGCATGTGCCACATCATCACCCAGACTTCGACCTACACTGGCCACTTCCAGCGA
>JAGAAZ010000005.1 GCA_017614895.1 Bacteroidaceae bacterium
ATAAGCCCTGGATGTACGTCCATAGGTTGTTCATTGCTACTGTTGTCATAATCCTAACGAGTTTGGTTTCGGCGGCAAAGGTAGTGCAAACCGAATGAAAAACCAAATTTTTTTGAGCTTTTCTGAGGTGCAGCCTATCTTCAACGAAGTTAAAGGTGCCACTTTGGTGGTTAGATAATAAATAAATGTGGGAATTATTTGGCGATGATGGGATTTTGATGTATCTTTGCCATCGAATTACTTAATAAAGCTACAAGATATGGAAAGAACAATGAGAGGATTGTTTTCGAGGGCGGCGGCGACGCTCGTCCTCATGCTGCTCACGACGGCGACGGCGTGGGCTGCGGACGTGACCGTAACCAGCGAGACAACGAGTTGGACGGACGGCAACACGTACAATGTAACATCGAATGTGACCATCACGGATCGTATCACCGTCACGGGTACGGTGACGCTGAACCTCGGTGCGGGCGCAACGCTGACGGCAACCAAGGGCATCACGGTCAATACAGGGAACAGCCTGACCATCAACGGTACGGGAACGCTCTATGCCGGTACGACGAACGGAACGGATAATACATGTGAAAGTAATTGTGCCGGCATCGGCGATGGAGATGACGACGTGTAACAGATGACGGGACGGTGAGAAAGTGATGTGAAGTGAAGTTTTCACATCACTATATAAAGAAAGGAGCCTGTGCATGGTGAATGCACGGGCTCTTTCTTATGCTGTTGTTTTTGTGTCAACCTTCATCCCCGCATTTCATTCTCTGAAAATGGAAGTACAGAATGTTGTTCCTTTTGATGGTGCCACGTTTTTTGTCAGTAATCAGTTCTTGTGGGAAAGGCTCAATCTGGTGTGCCTTGCAGTATGCTTTAACACTCTTGTTCACTATACTTTGTTTGGGAAGATATTTCTGAGGCATATTATCCTCGAAATAGTTGTAAAACTCTGCATAGCTGATGTCACGGTTATAATGAGTTTCTTCGGCAAAGAATTCGTCAAAATAGAATGTCAAGTTTTCACCACATTCCTGAAGAGCTCTTCTTTGTATAAGGTTGCCCTCTGGAGCCATGAACGGAGTATCAGTCATACTGACGCAATGCAAGTAGAATTGTTCACATTGTAAGAGGAAATTCACATCCTTGTTGCGCTCATCCTCTGGATAACCAGGCACGCCTATATCCATGCCACAATCATCCTTCACACTCCAACGCTCCCTGTATCCCTCTCCGTCTGCGTGATAATAGTCGCAGAAGGTGGTGATGATGAGTCTGTCTCGTGTGGAGGGATCGTTGTTGGCTGGGACACAGTTGGTTGTGAATGCTAGTTTGGGGGATTTTTCGAAAGGTAGGGTATGCCCCTGAACTCCTTTTCGTTCCACATGCATACCCTGTGTGATGTGGGGATAGAACCACGAATAGTCAACAGATGGTCCACAGTCGTCTATTAATACTATATCAGTGGACTCCGTCACACCACCAAACAGGAAGCGCACATTGTTTTCCGTGAGACTTCTGGCAGGGAGGGTCAGCACAGACTTTCCAGCCATTGGCAACAACTTGTCCAAGATGAAACTTTTACCATTTCTTCCGTTTGCTTGATTAATCATCTCGCCCACCATATAGTCGATAGACATTAAAGCTCTGGCTCTTGATGGGGAACGATAGCTGTGCATGGCCTCACCGATGCTATACATCTTATTCATTAAGCATTCCGTTTGCTCTGTCCGCTGTTTTTCCGATAAGTCTAGTGCATCTATGCAAGGTGGCATCGCTCTCCATTTTTTCAGCTGTTCCGTGGTAGCATGGTCATAGTCAATCTCTTCTTTCCATGCTGTTCGGCTGGAATTGACCACCACACGCAAAGCATTACAATCAGTATTAAGCAACTCTACAGTACCATGCAGATGGCCATGCTCATCAAGTATCACCTGATAGTTGAAGAATGGTTCAAGTGGCGTGAAGTTGAAATCTGCCACCTGTTTCTTCCAAAAGTTTGGCCGTTCATCCTTAGCCAGTATCGTGATGCCATCCTTTGTGACACGATAGGCATTATTGGCAAATGCATGTATTTGAAAATCTGCTCCGGTGATATCGAAATGTCCTTCGAAAGGCACCAAGTTCTCCAGCATGGTGTTGGTGATGAGTTTAGTGTTGTTCACCATCTCACGTACTTCTGGTCGCAAATTTAATAAATCTGGACATACATCGGTCAACCACGCACGAATTTGTTCCACTTTCACTTCCTCCACTACGCCAAACTCATCTACCTGTACCAGTCGTTTGGGGGTGTCTACTGTGCCTACAATTTGTTGGAATCTTCCCACCACATATAGCATGTACTTCAGACAACGATGGGATGGTTGCACTTTTCCTCTCGTTTCTTTCCAGAATTCCAGCGAGCAAGCCCCATTGAGCAAGCCCTCAAATTCTCTTTTGCTGCGATGCAATTCTGCCCAGTCTCTCAAATCTTTCATTGGTTTGCCTTGATCGCCACGCTGCTGTAGTAAGTCTATTGGCAAGTCTACTGTTTGCACTGACATCACTTGTATGGCCAGTTCACGACCAGCTGCAATACCTGTAGCATCGATGTCGGGGACATTGAAAAGTATTTTTACATATTTGTAGAGACGCTTCACTGTAGCAGGATTCCTGCCTGAGGTTTCAGAGTTGAACCAAATTGGCAGATATCCCCACGCTTTCACACAGAGTGCATCGCGTTCGCCACTCACAATCACGGCACAGTCCAACTTCTTTTCTCCATTTTGTTGGTAAGCCCGCTTCAGTTCTGCCTCTCCACAGATATAGTCTGCAGGTTTGGTACCTGCATAGGAGAACTTATACTGTTTATCTTCCGCCTTTGGGCGATAAATTTTGTAGAAGAAAAGCTCCTGATCCTCCTTGCCCTCATACATCGACTTGCGCACAAAGATAGGATGCCATTCATCGCTGTATGTCTGCACACGCATCAGCCCATTCTTGGTCATCACCACACGCTCCACATATTCGGCAGATTCATATCCCAACTCACCACACATCTCAGCAGTCAACCCATTTGGAGCCAACAAATGGAGTTCACGCTGCGTGAAAGGTTTCTTAGCATACCTGAAATCCCCTTCCTTCTGCCCCTCCAATGCAGACAACCACTTAATTCTTTCCCCCGTCCTTTGAACGGCTTCCTTATTATTAATATTGTATTGCTCGCAAAGGCGTCTCACTGCCTCCTTCTTATCAGCAATTCCCTCTTCATGTTGGAATACATCTATTCCGTCTTTCCCCGTGTTGTAGAAAGAATCACCAAAATCAGTCAATAGCCACTTCTCCACGCCATCCCGACCTCTATGCAAGGTCAAGCAAGCTGATGGATACTTATCTTCCATCAAACGGATACGAAACTTCTTTTTAGTTCCAGCCACCTCACGTGCCTGTGGAAAGTAGTGGCTGATAATATCGAGCCCCTTGTCTGAACGCTCGAGGATTTGTTGTAAAAAATTGTTATTGTTTGTCATAACATTCATTTTTTTTAATTCGTTTTATATTTATGTTTGTGGGATTTCATCTGGTTCGTTATGGGAGTTGTGTTTCTCACACCCCTTTCCTAAAAACAGATTTGTGGTTCCCCGTGCCCTCTGCGAGCATCTGACCACTATCGCAGACCAGGATTTCTCCTTTCTGGATGCCTAAATCTTTGATGTTGCAAAGTTACGTTTTTTCCATGACATATCCTAATATAATTTTGGTTTTTTTTCATTTCTTCACAAAAAATTCACATTCACAAAACACCTATCCAGCTATTGTGAAATTGAATGCCTTTCACGCTTCTTCAAATCATTGTCTCACTTATCCACTATCATCTTGTGAATGATGTGAATAATTAACAGTAACCATCTTATGTTCAAATATTTAATCATTCACAAATACATTCACATTTCTTTTTTTTAGTCCTTCTCTCCATCGTTTTGTGAATGTTTTGTGAATCTTCTCACTCTCTCTCGCAAATCATCCTCGCCAAGTCATTCAGCTGGAGGCATTGACTACGGCTGATGGTGAGCTGCTCGTTGTGGTGCTCCCATGGGGCAAGGAGGAAAAGTTGAAATTTCTTTCAAAATACTGAAAAATAATCACTTAAATGCTTGCGTGTGTCAGAAAAAAGTCGTAACTTTGTGGTGTAGTTGAGGGGGTGTTTTTACTAGGATGCGGACGAGATTTTTCTACGCCGCGGAGGAAAAAGTTCTGGAACGCGTTCTGGAAAACGAATCTCCGAGACTGCACAGAGTTAGTTAACAAATTGTATAACCCAACTAAAAGACAGAGTTAGTTATGGCATTAAAAGTAAAAGCAAGGGAGAAACTGATCAAGTTTTCCAAGACAGACGAGGGTGTTTGGCGCTATGTGATGCAGCCAGAGCTGTATTCCGCACTCACCCAAGAGAAAGTGATTCGTGAGGCTGCGCTCCGTTCAGGAGTCAGCGAAGGTGTGATGCACGCGTGCTGGGATGCAGCAGGCGAGGTGATCAAGGCATGGGCAACGGAAGGTCACTCGGTGGCGTTGCCAGGTCTTGGCACCATGCGTTTCGGTCTCTCAGCAAAGACGGTGGCTGATGTGAATGATGTGAAGACGAGTCTGATCAAGACGCGTAGAATCATCTTCACACCTGCTATGGAGCTGAAGAACGAGCTTGCCAGCACCAGCGTGGTCATCACCTGTTATGACAGAAATGGCAACGAGGTGAAGCGTGTCACGTCTGCTGACCCAGGTGAAGTGGAAGATCCGGAAGGTGATAACACCAACCAGGGCGAGAACACTGGCGGCAACAACGGTGGTGGTGGTGGCACCCTCGTCGATGATCCTGACGGAGATTAAAGACCCCTCCGACTCCCCTGTTGAGGGGAGAGAAAGGACAGTTGACTATGGGAAAAGAGAGAGGGCTGACGTCCGTGGTGGATGCCAGCCCTCTTTGTTGTTCAATGAATGGACTGCGTTTACTGCATTCCGTGGTTCATCATGCGGTAGTTTGCCATCTCCTCGTATTTGGTGCCTGGGCGGCCATAGTTGGCGTAGGGGTAGATGCTGATGCCGCCGCGGGGCGTGAAGATGCCAGTGACTTCGATGTACTTGGGGTCCATCAGACGGATGAGGTCCTTCATGATGATGTTGACGCAGTCCTCGTGGAAGTCGCCGTGGTTGCGGAAGGAGAAGAGGTAGAGCTTGAGGGATTTGCTCTCCACCATGCGCTGGTCGGGCAGGTAGGAGATGCGGATTTCGGCAAAGTCGGGCTGTCCTGTGATGGGGCACAGGGAGGTGAACTCGGGACAGTTGAACTGCACCCAGTAGTCGTTTTCGGGGTGTTTGTTCTGGAAGGTTTCCAGCACTTCGGGAGCGTAGTCCTGACGATATTCGGTCTTTTTGCCAAGGGCGGCAAGCCCTTCTTGTTCACGTTGGTTGTTCATGATTTTCTTGTTTTCAGATAAGTTTCGAGTCCACGACGGCGCAGTTTGCAGGCAGGGCATTCGCCGCATCCGTCGCCTTTGATGCCATTATAACAGGTGAGTGTCTCGTTGCGGACGATGTCGAACACACCCAGCTCGTCAGCCAGTTTCCAGGTCTCGGCCTTGTCTATCCACATCAGGGGGGTGTGGATGACGAACTGCTCGTCCATCGCCAGGTTGAGCGACACGTTCAGGGAACGGATGAAGGAGTCGCGGCAGTCGGGATAGCCGGAATAGTCGGTCTGAGACACGCCTGTCACGAGGTTCATGATGCCGTGCTCGCGGGCATAGACGGCTGCGATGGAGAGGAAGAAGAGGTTGCGGCCAGGCACGAAGGTGTTGGGGGGTGTGACGCGGCCGTCGGGCGTTTCCGGGGAAGCCGTGGGTGGCTCTTTGTCCATGAGGATGTTGCTGTCGGTCAGCGAACAGCCGCTGCTGAGTTGGCTGATGAAGGAGACATCCTTCACCTCGAACGGAATGCCTGCTTTCTCAGCGATGTTTCGTGCCATGTCCACTTCGAGCACGTGCTTCTGGCCGTAGCGGAAGCAGAGGGCATAGACTTCGTCGAAGTGCTTCTTTGCCCAGAACAAGCAGGTGGTGCTGTCTTGTCCACCTGAAAAGACGACTAAGGCTTTTCTATGGTCGAGTCTCATATTTCTTTCACTTTGAATACGTTGTAGGATATGTTTTCGTCGTAGGCGCTGACACCTTCGTGTCGTTTGATGTACTTGACAACTTGTGTGGTCAGGGGCAGTACGATGATCTCGTAGAGGGTCTTGGCTGTCACTTGCAGCACCATCATCTTGACCAATTCGCTGGCAGGCATCAGCCCTCCGAAGGCGAGCGGAAAGAAGATGAGCGAGTCGGCTCCTTCGCCGATCAGCGTGGAGGTGATGGCACGCAGGGAGAAGTGACGTTCGTGGTGATGCAGTTTCATGCGGCTCATCACCCAGGCATTGAGGAAAGAGCCCACGAGGAAGGCGGTCAGGCTGGCTGTGGCAATTCGGGGTGCCAATCCGAAGACGAAACGGAAGGCTTCATCTCCCTCCCAGAAGGGTGGGGCAGGAATGACAGCGGCAATGCCACCTAAAGCCACGACGAAGAAGTTCATCAGGAAACCCATCCAGATGATGAGACGGGCCTTGCGGAAACCCCACACCTCGGCGATGCAGTCATTAATGATGTATGAAACTGGGAAAACGATCACTCCTGCGGTCAAGGCAAAGGGTCCTACTTGCAGGATTTTTGTCCCGAGCAAATTGGAGGCTACGAGACAGACACAAAATAGTATCCCCATCAACATGAAGGATACACTGACAGTACTGTTTTTTTTCATTGTTCTTGTTTTTTACGAGGTTTATCAAGCACTCGCTGGTTTTTAACGTGGTTTCTGGTACACGGATTTTGTAAATCGGGTGCAAAGGTAGTGAAAATAATTGAGAATTGAGCATTGATTAGTTTTTTTTTCGTACCTTTGCAAGCATATAACACAAAACTCTAAACGATTATTCTATGAATGGCATTGCAAATGAGGCAATAGACGCGTTTGTCCTTTATGCAGACGCACAGACGACACTGGTGACGCTGAAACAACTGAAGGACGAACCACTCATCGGTAATATATATGTGATGATGCAGGGGACGGAGGCTTGTCCGTATGTGGGCTGTGAGGTGATTCGGGTGGATGACTACCGCAGTTCCTCCACCGTCAGGAAGATTGTGGAGAAGCTGAAGGCACCATACGCCCTGCTGTGTACGGCACAGACCCCCATCACCTTTGGCTATCAGGCCATCGCCCGTATGTGCTCGGTGGCGAACAGTGTGGATTCGGCGTTGGTGTATGCCGACCGCTATGTGGTGAAGAACGGCGAGACGATGAAGTCGCCCACGATGGATTTCTACTATGGCAGTGTGCGTGATGACTTTGACTTCGGTCCTGTCGGCCTGTTCAGTGCGCCCACCTTGCAGAAATATGTGGAGGAGTTCCCTGATGCGGATTACCAATACTCTGGCTGGTATGACGTGCAGCTGTTCTCGCTGCGGAGAAAGCGTCAGGCGGCTTTGTTCCACCTCCGTGAGTTTCTCTATACGGAGGAGGAGAAGGACCTGCGCACGAGTGGTGAGAAGCAGTTTGACTATGTGAACCCTCGCAACCGTGAGGTGCAGAAGGAGCGTGAAGTGGTGTGTACGAAGCACCTGAAGCTGATTGGCTCCTACATCGACCCGGAGAGCATCGTGGATGTGTCGGTGGAGCGATACGACTTCGACCGTGAGGCATCGGTCATCATCCCTGTGAGGAACCGTGTGAAGACGATTGAGGATGCCATCAGAAGTGCCTTGGCGCAGCGCACCACCTTCCAGTTCAACGTGATGGTGGTGGATAATCTCTCGACTGACGGTACGACGGAAGCCATCCAGAAGGTGGCGGCAGAGGACTCCCGTGTGGTGCATATCATCCCGACCCGTAAGGACTTGGGCATTGGCGGTTGCTGGAGCCTTGCCTTCAACGATAGCCGATGCGGACGTTTTGCCATTCAGTTGGACAGCGATGACCTGTATAGCGGTACGGACACCTTGCAGCGCATCGTGGACAAGTTCTACGAGGAGCATTGTGCGATGGTGATTGGTTCGTATCGGATGTGCAACTTCCAGTTGGAAACCCTGCCTCCAGGACTCATCGACCACCGTGAGTGGACACCTGAGAATGGACACAATAACGCCTTGCGCATCAATGGTTTGGGTGCCCCACGTGCTTTCTTCACACCTTTGCTCAGAAAGATCGGAATGCCCAATACGTCTTATGGTGAGGACTATGCGGTGGGCTTGGCATTCAGTAGAAAATATAAGATTGGAAGAATCTATGACGAGCTGTACCTGTGCCGCCGTTGGGAGGGAAATAGTGATGCATCGTTGACGCCTGAGCAGGTGAACCGCAACAACGTCTATAAGGATAGCCTCCGCACGATGGAGATCATCAACCGCCGCCGTTTGAACGAATACTGGCAGAGTGGTGTGACGGACGGATTGGCCAACAAGCTGTTTGAGACGCAGCTGCCCTTGTGGAAGGAAGCCCAGGAGCGCTACGAGAAATTGGCGGAGGTGGTGACGACAGAGATGGAGACTGATGGCTGCAAGTTGTTGGCACAATATAATCCTGCCCGCATTGTTTCGACGGGTGCGAAAGTGGATGCTGAGAGCATCAAGCTTCGTCCTTGTTTCCTCTGCGAGGTGAATCGTCCCGCTGAACAGATCAGTAGCCCGTTGCTGAAGAAGTATTACCTCCTGCTCAATCCCAACCCGATTCTGCCCAAGCATTTCACCATTCCTTTGAGGCATCATCGCAAACAGCAGATACTCGAATACTACGAGGACATGATGGAAATCACTTCGCAGTTGAACGAGATGTTTGTCTTCTACAATGGTCCGAAATGTGGTGCCAGTGCGCCCGACCACATGCATTTCCAAGCAGGAAGTCGTGGGGTGGTGCCTTTGGAACGAGATTGGGACACCCTCTATCAACCCAACCTCTCCCGAATCTGGCCGATCAGCGAGGAGGAATATCTGGAGGCGGTGAACATGAGTCTGGTGGCAGACGGTACGGGTGTGTTCAGTCTTCGCAACTACCTGTGTCCTGGCATTGTCATCATCACCCGCACCCCTCATGCCAACAAGGTCCTCTTTGAGAAGGTGTATCAATCGCTCCCTATCCATGAGGACGAGTATGAGCCGATGATGAACATTCTGGCATGGTCGCAGGCGAGCACAGAGGATGGTGGTGAGCGTATTGTCAGCGTTATTCTTCCACGTACGAAGCATCGTCCTGATTGCTATTTCAAGGAAGGCAAGGAGCAGGTGATGGTGAGTCCTGGTTCGCTGGATATGGGCGGTATGATCATCACGCCCCGTAAGGAGGACTTCGACCAAATGGATGCTGAACTGGCGAAATCCATCATTCAGGAGTGTGGCATGACTCTCGATGCTGAGTTGAACATGGTGATGAAATTCAAGGGAGGAAAATTGTAAGCATTGATGTGCTTAAAACGAGCGATATGGGGCAAGAACAGAACGTCAAGGTCGGCATACTGAAAGCACAGGAGATACGTGTGGTTTTCCATTCGACCTATCTGCTGGATGGAAAGTCTTATAGGGGTGAACATTGCTTCACGCCAACAGCTGAGGAACGTCTGTTTGTCCCAACAGAGACGGGAGCTTCCTTCACGTTGAAGGATGTGGTCATTGGCATTGGTTTCCATTGGGAGCGCAAAGAAGACCAGACTTTCTGTGGGGCTTTGCTGCTGAAGATGGAAGAGGAACAGGTGAGAGCCATCAATGTGGTGCCTGTGGAGACGTACTTGACTAGCGTCATCAGCAGCGAGATGAGTGCCAATGCTTCCCTCGAACTACTGAAGGCTCATGCAGTTATCTCCCGTAGTTGGCTGATGAACATTTTGGATCATCTTACCTCTCACCTCTTACCTCTCACCTCTCACCTCTCACCTGATTCCATCATTCGTTGGTATGACAATGAGGCGCATACAGGGTTTGATGTGTGTGCTGATGACCATTGTCAACGCTATCAAGGCATCACGCGTCAGTCGAATCCACAGGTGGTGGAAGCGATTGAGGCGACTCGTGGACAGGTGTTGACGTATGAGGGGAAGATATGTGATGCCCGTTTCTCGAAGTGTTGTGGCGGTATGACGGAAGTGTTTGAATCGTGTTGGGAAAATATCCGACACCCTTATTTGGTGGCAAAGCCTGACCCTTATTGCAACACGAAGGATCAACGTATCCTCTCACAGGTGCTGAACAACTACGACCAAGAGACGGTGGATTTCTACCGTTGGACGGTTTCATACACGACAGACGAACTCTCTGAACTGATCCGGAAAAAGTCGGGCATTGACTTTGGACGCATCCTTGATCTGGTGCCGATGGAACGAGGTGCTTCTGGACGTATCATCACCCTGAAGATTGTAGGAGAGAAACGTACCGTGACAGTGGGCAAGGAACTGGAGATTAGGAAGTGGCTCAGTGAGTCGCACCTCTATTCTTCTGCCTTCGAAGTGGAGAAGACCGCCGATGGCTTCACCCTGCACGGAAAAGGGTGGGGACACGGTGTCGGACTCTGCCAGATTGGTGCTGCCGTCATGGGTGACCAGGGCATTCCATACACAGAAATATTAAGTTTCTATTATCCTCATGCAGAATTGACGAAGAAATGGTGAAGCACAGATATAGCCCGTGGATTTGGATACCAAGTCTTTGCATTGCTGAAGAGATACCTTCGGCTGTGGTGATGTTTGTGGCTTTGCTGATGTTCTTGCAGTTTGGTGCTGACGAAACAATGGCAGCGCTCTACAGCGGTTTGCTTTTCTTGCCTTGGGTGATGAAGTCCTATTTCCACAGCAAGGTGAGGAAGGCGGGTGCCTTCAAGCGGAACCTCCATGTGGTGGAATTGTTGATGTTCGTGTGTCTGATGGGCATCGCCGTCTATATCTCGGAAGCTAAGGTGCAGGACTGGCTCCTGTTCATCTTCCTGTTTGTACTCTCTTTCCTGTGTGCTTGGCACGAACTCTTGTCGCGGATGTATTACAGCCGGATGCTTTACCCACGAGAACAGCAGCTGTTTCGCAATACGAAGATGCTCTCTTCGCAGTTGACGCTGGTGGTCACCTACGGCATCCTGCTCATTGTGGCAGGTGGTTTCGAGGTGTTCTTCCGCAGCTATCAGAAGGCGTGGGCGATGGAGAGTTCTTTGGTGGCAGGTGGCTTCCTGGTGGTCTTTGTACTCAATTTCGTGGTGTTGCAAAACCCTCATGTGTATAACCGTCATCAGCATGAAAGTCTGGTGGAGGCGGTCAAGACGGAATTGCATTCCTTTGCCAGATTTACGGAGAAGCCTCATGTGTTGGGGATGGTTATCAGCCTCTTTCTCCTCCTGTTGCCACAGGCCTTGCTCTTCAACACCCGTGTGTTCTTCCTCCTGGAATCACCAGAGGGTGGCGGTTTGGGCTGTTCTGTGCAGGATGTGGGTTTTGCGCAGGGTACCATTGGTGTGGTGGCGTTCTCGTTGGGTGTGGTGATTGGTCGTGCCATGATGAAGAAATTTGGTCAACGGGCAATGTTTTGGGATACAGCCGTTGTACTGACCCTTTCTCCGTTGGCATACTGGCTGATGGCACGTTATCCTCAACCTGACAACCTGCTGCTGATCTGCTGCATGACGTTCTTTGCCCAGATATGTTTTGGCTACGGACTGAACGTCTGCCGTCCCTTCATCATCTACATCTCAGAACAGCGGTATCGCAACACCACCAACTTCCTCTATGTACCTTTGGTGGCAAGCCTGATGGTGGTTCCGATGGCCTTGTCGGGTTGGATCTGCACAGAGTTGGGCTATGAAGCTTTCTTCTTTGCCTGTGTCATTTTGGCGCCCCTGGCTTGGATGCTCTTAGTTGTATGTAAAACAAAACAAATATTGCTGAATGATGAAAAATAATCAAGCAACGAAACCTTATGCATGGGTGCCGTCTCTCTATCTGGGTGAGGCATTGCCCTTTTCAGCTGTGATGCTCATCTCTGTCATCATGTTCCAGGAGCTGGGATTGAGCGACGAGAAGATCACCCTCTACACGGGATGGCTTGGATTGCCTTGGGTGATCAAGCCCATCTGGAGTCCTATCATCGACAACCTGAAGACCAAACGCTGGTGGATTGTGTCGATGCAGTTCCTCATGGGTGTCACTTTGGCATTGGTGGCATTCACCGTTCCTACCGACTTCTGGTTGCAGGGAACACTTGCCATCTTCATGGTCATCGCCTTTGCGAGTGCCACTCACGACATATCTGCCGATGGTTTTTACATCATTGGTTTGCCTGATAAGGAACAGGAACTCTATGTGGGTGTGCGCAACACCTTCTATCGCATCGGTATGGTGATTGGACAAGGAGGATTGGTGCTGCTGGCAGGCTATATGCAAGATGGACATTTTGGGGAGACGATGCAGTCAATATCGGCTTCTTGGATGACGGTCTTCTTCATTCTTGGCATCCTCATGTTCCTTTTGGGATTGTATCATGCCTTCATCCTTCCCAAGGTGGAAACGTCTGTTCATGACCGTTTTGATTTCAAGGAGCAGATGCACGAATTTGTACAGACGCTCAAGGTGTTCCTGACCAAGCCTCACCTTATTTCTGCCCTCTGCTTTATCCTTCTGTTCCGTCTGCCTGAAGGACTGCTCACCAAGATTGTGCCGCTCTTCCTCAAGCGTAGTGTTGCGGAAGGTGGTCTTGCCATGAGTGATGTGGATTTCGGACTGATTTATGGTACCTTGGGTGTTATCGGCTTGCTGTTGGGTGGCATCATTGGTGGATGGGCTGTATCGAAGTGGGGCTTGAAGAAGTGCCTTTGGCCATTGGTGCTTTGCATCACCCTGCCCGATATCGTGTATGTCTATCTCAGCTATTTCCCCACAGATAACCTCTGGCTTATCGGTTCCTGTGTGTGCATCGAGCAGATTGGTTATGGTCTTGGCTTTGCTGCCTACACCCTCTACCTCGTCACCTTCTCACGTGGTGAACGCTCTACAGCTGTCTTCTCCATCTGTACGGCAGGTCAGTATCTGGGAGGCGTCATGATTCCTGGTATCGTGTCGGGTTTCATCTCTGGAAACATCGGCTATCAGAACTTCTTCTGGGTGGTGATGGCGTTCTGTTTGGTAACCTTCACTGTGACAGCGTTTGTGAAGATAGTTGACCACCAAGAGTAAAGGATTGAAGGATTGAAAAATTGAAGGATTGAAGTTGGCCCTTCGGGATGTTTCCGCATCGCGTTAGCCAAAACTTCAATCCTTCAATTATTTAATATTTCAATTCTTCTTAGATGCCGAGTGCATTCTTTGCAGCACCAGCAGCGTTGTCGATAGCCTTACCTGCTTCTTTCTTGCCGCTTTCCACAGCGTTGTTGGCAGCGTCGGTAGCAGCGTTCTTGGCATCGTTGGCAGCACCAACAACAGCGTTCTTAGCACCCTCAGCGGCATCAGTGGCAGCTTCTGCAACATTTACAGGGAAAGCCTTCACAGCAGAAACGATGTTACCCAACGTCTCGTTGCCAGCTGTGAGCTGAGCAATTTTCTCCTCGTTCTCGCTGATGAACTGCTGAAGCTTAGCGATATACACCTGAGCCTCTTCCAGCTTGCCTTCTTCTTGCAACTTAGCGATGTAAGCCTGAGCTTTCTCAAGGAAAGTCTGTGTCGCTTCTGCGTCGTTGTCGGCAACAGCTTTAGAGAGGGCAGAAATTGTAGCGTCAACATTAGCCTCAGGAACCACAGCGGCAGTGTCAACTACGATGGAATCAGTTTCAGCACCACCCTTAGCGGTACCATTACATGCAGAGAAAGTGATGGCTGCAACAGCCACGATTGCATAGAAAATCTTTTTCATTTTGCTTTTAGTTTTTAAGAGTTAAACAATTATTTGACTAAACCGTCGCAAAGATAACGAGTTTTTTACTAACTTTGCAACTTGAAACGAAAATTTGCATCAATGAAAACTTTTTTAACACATATACTGCTTGTTTGTGGTGTCCTCATGGCAATTTCATGTGGTGAAGACCGCACCTACGAGTATGAGGAGAAGACCCAGCATAATAGTTGGATGCACAAGATGATGCTGGAACACTATCTCTGGGCGGATTCCATTGCCGATTACGAACCCTCATGGAAGAGCTTCTTTGGTAAGCCTTCTGAGTTCTTGTCGCAGTTGACGAAGCAGAGCAAGCAGAATGATTCTTGGTCTTACGTCCAGATTGACACCTTGGGTGAAGACCCTCATCAACGTGGCTACTTCAATCATGTGGAGTCCTATGGAATAGACTTCAAGCTGATGAACGACCCCACAGGACAGACTTCCAAGCAGGTGCTGCGTGTCCTCACGGTTTATCCCCACAGCCCTGCTGAACGGGCTGGACTTGTTCGTAACGATTTCATCTGTCTGTTCAATGGCAATAAGTTTACCAGCAACAATCTCTCCAAGTTGCAGAAAGGTGTGGCGAGGGAACTGGAGGTGTGCCACATCGCAGAGAATCCAGAAGATTACAGCCTCTATTGGAAGGATACGGTGATGGTTTCGTTACCTGCCTCTGAGTATGTGGAGGATGACGCCTTTCCTCTCAGCCATATCCTCATCATGGGTGACACCCTCGTGGGGTATCTGATGTGTACCCGTCTGACGGAAGGACCAGTGGAGGAGCATGTGACTCCCCACACCCGTTATCGCCAGTCACTCGATGCCATCATGACGCAGATGAAGAGCGTGGGCGTGAAGGAGGTGGTGCTCGACCTCCGACTCTGCAACTACGGCACTATCGATATGGCACAACGGCTTGCCAGCTATGTGGTCAGTCCAGAAGCTTTGGGCACCACTTTCGTCCAGACCTTCTGGAACCAGAAGCACGCCGACCAGAACAAGAGTATTCCTTATGATACTTCTGTGGAAAATCTCGGACTTCATCGTGTCTATATCCTCACGAGTTCATACACACAGGGGGCTGCTGAGTGGCTCATTCATGCACTCCAACACTCGATGGGTGAGGAGAATGTGATATTGGTGGGCGCTTCAACCAAGGGACAGAATGTGATGACCAGCGAGGTGTGGCACGACTTCTATGTGCGCCTGTTCCCAGTTGTGGCATATGTGGCTGATGGAGCAGGTAATTACGACTATGGTTCCCTTACCCCTACCATTGAACTGGATGAACTTGCCTATGTGAACCTCGTTGATTATGGCGATCCTGAAGAGATACTTCTCAACACTGCCCTTCGTCACATGTTGGGCTTAATCAGCCAAAATGGCAGCGAATCTGAAGAAGAATCGGACAAAACGGCAGAATAAGTAGGGTGGAATAGAGATTGCAGAGGCACTTGGTCAGAATGTAAAACTAAAAACCAAGTGCTATTATGAACAACAACTATCAGAACAATCAAAACCAGCAGCCGACTGGCAAGGAGGTGCTTGAACTCTATGCAACGAACCTCGTGGAACGTGCTAAGAACGGCAAGCTCGATCCTGTCATCGGCCGTGATGACGAAATCAGGCGAATCCTCCAGATTCTCAGTCGTCGAACCAAAAACAACCCTATCTTGATTGGTGAACCAGGTACGGGTAAGACCGCTATTGTGGAAGGTCTTGCACGACGTATCGTACGTGGTGATGTGCCTGAAAACCTGAAGGATAAGCAACTCTACTCTCTCGATATGGGTGCCCTGATTGCGGGTGCCAAGTATCAAGGTGAGTTTGAGGAGCGACTCAAAGCGGTGGTCAAGGCGGTCGTGGAGAGTCAGGGACAGATTATCCTCTTCATCGATGAGATCCACACCCTTGTGGGTGCAGGTCAAACGAGTGGTGCGATGGATGCAGCCAACATCCTCAAACCAGCCCTTGCACGTGGCGAGCTCCGTTCCATTGGTGCCACCACCCTCGACGAGTATCAGAAGTACTTTGAGAAGGATAAAGCGCTTGAACGACGTTTCCAGACGGTGATGGTCGATGAACCTGATGTGCCGTCCTCCATCTCTATCCTGCGAGGTCTGAAGGAACGTTATGAGAATCACCACAAGGTGCGTATCAAGGACGAAGCTATCATCTCGGCTGTCGAACTCAGCAACCGCTACATCACCGACCGTTTCCTGCCCGACAAGGCGATCGACCTGATGGACGAGGCAGCTGCCAAACTCCGCATGGAGCGTGACTCTGTGCCTGAGGAGATTGACGAACTTAGCCGCCGACTCAAACAAATGGAGATTGAACGTGAGGCAATCAAGCGTGAGGGTGATAAGGAAAAGCTCGCCGAACTGAACAAAATCATCGACACCCTCAAGACTGACGAACAGAAGCAGCGTGCCAAGTGGGAGGGTGAAAAAGCTCTCCTCAATCAAATCCAGAGCGACAAGCAGCAGATTGAACAGCTCAAGTTCGAGGCTGACAAAGCGGAACGTGAGGGCAATTACGGACGTGTGGCTGAAATCCGCTACGGCAAGCTCCAGCACCTTGAAGAGGACATCAAGGCTGTGCAGTCGAAACTGGCTGAAGCGCAGGGTGGGGCAGCCCTCGTGAAGGAAGAGGTGGATAGCGACGATATCGCCGATGTGGTGAGCCGTTGGACAGGTATCCCTGTGAGCAAGATGCAGACCTCTGAGCGCACCAAACTCATCCACCTCGAAGAAGAACTCCACAAGCGTGTCATTGGTCAGGACGAGGCTATCCGTGCCGTCAGTGATGCTGTACGCCGCAGTCGTGCAGGTCTCCAAGACCCCAAGCGACCTATTGGTTCGTTCATCTTCCTCGGCACCACGGGCGTGGGTAAGACGGAACTTGCCAAAGCTCTTGCTGACTACCTCTTTGACGATGAGAGCATGATGACCCGTATCGACATGAGCGAGTATCAGGAGAAGTTCAGCGTCACCCGACTCATTGGTGCGCCTCCTGGATATATCGGTTATGAAGAGGGTGGTCAGCTTACGGAGGCAGTGCGTCGCAAACCTTATAGCGTCGTGCTCTTCGATGAGATTGAGAAGGCTCATCCCGATGTGTTCAACACTCTGTTGCAGGTGCTCGACGACGGTCGTCTGACCGACAACAAGGGACGTGTGGTGAATTTCAAGAACACCATCATCATCATGACCTCCAACTTGGGCAGCCACTACATTCAGGAGCAAATGGCAAAGCCCGGTCTCGAGATGTCGTCTCTCAAAGACAAACTGATGGAGATGCTCAAGCAGCAGATAAGGCCCGAG
>JAGAAZ010000022.1 GCA_017614895.1 Bacteroidaceae bacterium
ATGATGCCATAGATGATGATGATGAAGGCACCTGTGGGACCACCAATCTGCACGCGGCTTCCACCAAATGCACTGATAGCGAAACCTGCGATGATGGCTGTGAGGATACCTTTCTCTGGCGATACGCCTGATGCGATACCGAATGCGATAGCAAGTGGGAGGGCAACGATGCCCACGATGATACCTGCCATCAGGTCGGCTGTGAATTTCTGTTTGTTGTAGTTCTTGAGTGTGTGAAACAACTCGGGTCTTGAAGGACGAAATCTCTTCATGCTTACTTACTTTTACTTTTTAACTAATACTCTGAATATAAACCAAATGTGTTGTATAATGGTAGGCAAATAGCCATAATGCTTTGCCATAATCCTGAATCTCTCCTTGAGCGATGCCTTGTGGTTGGCTGTGGTCATTCCCTCTGCCAGATAGTCAGCCAGCGGCTCATGGATGTAGAAGTTCTGCATGCCTCGCTTTTCCCCCTCCTGCATACAGCGGATGCACCAGTCGAAATCGGCAGAGAACCGATAGGTTGTGTCGTAGGGAAGGGCTATCTGGCGGTTGATGTAGAAAGCCTGATGACAGACGAGCATACCCTGTTTGAAAGAGCGCCAAGTAAGGTGCTCTGGAGGGGTGAGGCGTCGATTGCGGATGAATGTGCCCTCATTATCCACAATGTGGGTGTCACCATAGAGGACTCCGATGGGGGAACCATCGGAAAAGGATGAAGCTATATGCGCCAGTGTCTCTTGGCTATGAAGCTTGTCTCCTGCATTCAGAAAACACAGGAAGTCACCAGTCGCCCTCTTCAATCCCTTGTTCATTGCGTCGTAGAGTCCCTTGTCGGGTTCGCTATACACAATGGCGTGAGGGTAGCGATGGGCTATCTCCAACGTTTTGTCCTTGGAAGCTCCATCGATGATGAGATGCTCAACGTCAGGATAAGTCTGTTGCGCCACACTCTCCAAGGTCCGTTCGATCGTGGCTTCTGCATTGTATGTGACGGTGATGATGCTAATCTTCATAGACATCGATGTATTTGCGTGCCACAGCATTTTCACTATAGGTGATCATGACCTTGTTGCGAGCCTGCCGACTCAAAGTGGCTTGGTCAGCAGCGAGTGTCCACAGAATGCCATTAGCAAAATCCTGTGCATCCTTGTAGGTCGCCACATAGCCCGTTTCCTGATGGTCAATCATTTCTGGGATGCCACCAACTCTGAAACCCACACAAGGTGTGCCACATGCCATCGCTTCCATGATGGTGTTGGGCAAGTTGTCTTGGAGAGAAGAGGTGACATACACATCCACAGCATTATACAGCTGTACCATGCGTTGCGGGTCGCTGACGTAGCTGACAGGAATGATGTCGAAAGGAACCTGGCTGCGAACATTCTCCACTTCGCCACCCACCACGACCACCTCTGTGGCTTGGGCAACATCGGGATGCGTCCGCTTGATGAGTTGCAAGGCCTCCACCAACAGCTTGAATCCCTTGCGTTCATCTGTGATGCGTTGGCAACCAAACAGCAACAACTGCTTGTCTTGTGGCAAATGAAAGGCTTCGCGTGCCTCCTTCTTGTCCATCGGACGGAAACGCTCTGTATTGATAGCGTTGGGAATGCTGATCACTTTGTGCCCCAGCGTCAGTTTCGATGTCTTTGCCAAATCAGCCATCCATTGGCTACATCCTACAAAGGTCAACTTGGCATTGCTGTATATCTTCTCTTTCTTCAGGAACACTTTCTTGGCGAGGTCGCCACACAATTTGCCGCTTATCAGTGGACAATCGTGGCACTGGCTCGTGTATTTCTGACAATCTCCTGAATAGTGGCAGATACCCGTGAAGTACCATTGGTCGTGCATCGTGATGACCACCCGTTTGCCCGACTGGAAGATTTTGTCGATGTCAGACAGGGAGAGGAATCCCTGATTCACCCAATGCAAGTGGATGACGTCTGCTCGCTGGAATTCGGAAAGTTCCGTGATGTCTGTTCCAGTATTGGCGATATCCACCTGAAAGAGATTCTTCCGACTGAAGTTGTTGGCGATGAAGATGCACAGACGTTCCCAGATGAACTTGAACGGCTGCATCCAGTTGTGCCCAACAGGAATGACGGTGAGGTGGTCAGTTTGCTTATCGCGCACAAGCATCTTGACCTTGACACCATTCTTCTTCAAGGCTTCCATGAGTCGGTTGGCGGCAATCGCAGCACCTCCAACACGCTCAGATGTGTTAATGATTAGGGCTCTCATGATTTAAATCGGGTGCAAAGGTACGGAAAATCGGAGAATTGAAGAATTGAAAGATTGAAAAATTGAAATAAGGGATGAAAAAACAGGTTATATCATAACTTCAATCCTTCAATTCTTCAATTCTTCAATTCTTTTTTCTATCTTTGCAACCAAATACAAACTTGCATGAAAGAATTTGTCATATCTGAAACGAAAGTGGAGACTGCTGCCATCGTGGGTCTCATCACCCCCCAGCAGAACGAGCGGAAGACGACGGAATACCTGAATGAGCTGGAGTTTCTGGCCGAAACAGCTGGTGCAAAGGTGATTCGGCGGTTCACACAACGGGTGAACGGTCCGAGCAGCATCACCTATATCGGTAGTGGA
>JAGAAZ010000023.1 GCA_017614895.1 Bacteroidaceae bacterium
ACTGTAAGTCCATCGTCGCTAAGCACAGCATAAGGCTCCTTGATGTAGGTTAAATAGCCTGAGCCATACGTCCCGTCATCGATGCGGGCGTAGGCGTAGTCCGTATGTGACGAATCGTATTTTGTGCCTTGTCCGCCTACAAGCTTGGTGCAATTGTCAAACATCCTGTAACTTGATGTAACCTTTCCCGTGCTCCACTCATCACCGACGTAAATTGTCGTTAGGCTGGAGCAGCCTAAAAACATACTACTCATGTCCGTCACATTGTCGGTCTTGAAACTGCTGAGGTCGAGGATCTTCAGGCTGGAGCAGCCTTCGAACATATTGCTCATGTTCGTCACGTCGTCGGTATTCAGATTTGAAACACCTTTTATTTCTTGCAAGTTGGAACAACCTTTGAACCACGCACTTGTACTCTTAGGCTTGTAGTCGGCAAATGAATCATCGAAGATTGCTGTTGTTGCTGCGTTATATGGTGTCTTCTCAAGAGCAATATCAAAACCGATGTCTATTCCTTTACGGCTAAGTATGTGGCCGTCGTAATAAAATGTGACTGTAAGTCCATCGTCGCTAAGCGCAACATATGGAGATGAAGCCTTGTAGGTGAAATATCCTGGTGCTTTAGCCCCGCCATCGATGCGGGCGTAGGCGTGATCCGTGTGCGACTCATCGTATTCTGTGCCTTTTCCGCCTACGAGCTTGTTGCAACCGTAAAACATAGTAGTGCTCGTTGTAACCTTATTCGTACTCCATCTGTCACCGATGAAAATATTTGTCAGCTCAGAGCAGCTATAGAACATAAAACTCATGTCAGTCACGTTGTCTGTCTTGAAGTCGCTAAGGTCGAGGCTCGTCAGGCTGGAGCAGCCAGAGAACATACAACTCATATCAGTCACGTTGTCGGTCTTGAAGCCGCTGAGGTCGAGGTTCGTCAGGCTGGAGCAGTCATGGAACATCCAGATCATGTTCTTCACGTTATTGGTCTTGAAGCCGCTGAGATTGAGGCTCGTCAGGCTGGAGCAACCATCGAACATGTTACTCATGTCCGTCACGTTGTCGGCCTTGAAGCCGCTAAGATCGAGGCTCGTTAGGCTGGAGCAGCCACTGAACATACCAAGCATGTCCGTCACGTTGTCAGTCTTGAAGCCGCTGAGGTCGAGGCTTGTCAGGCTGGAGCAGCCATTGAACATACTATTCATGTTCTTCACGTTGTCGATCTTGAAGCCGCTGAGGTCGAGGCTCTTCAGGCTGGAGCAGCCTGTGAACATGCTACCCATATCCGTTACGTTGTCGGTCTTGAAGCTGCTGAGGTCGAGGCTTGTCAGGCTGGAGCATTCCCAAAACAAACCATCCATATCCGTCACGTTGTCGGTATTCAAATTTGAAAAACTTTTTATTTCTTTCAAGTTTGAACAACCTGCGAACCACCATTTTATACTATTATAATAAGGCTCGTAGTCGGCAAATGAATCGTCGAATACTGCTGTTGTTGCTGTGGCATATGACATCTGCCACTTCCCCGTATCAAAACCAATGTCTAACCATTTACGACTAAGTATGTGATCGTCGTAATAGAATGTGACTGTAAGTCCATCGTCGCTAAGCACAGCATAAGGCTCTGCCTCTCCCTCACGGATAGGTTTGATGCCAATCATAGCACTCTGTTTGTTCTTGTATGCAACTGGTGTTGAGGGATCGGATGCCGATAATACAAAATAGTCGTCGCCCCATCCACTCCATCCCCAGTTGATGTGGAATAGTCCATTCGAATCATAACCATCCACAATAAATTCGTGTCCCTCTCCCTCGTCTGGAAACCCAGAATATAGTACGGGACGCCCTTCAGCCAGTTCTTGATAGATAATGTTCTCCCATGTGTCCAAGTTGTAACTGTCACGATAGATTTCATGGGCAGTAGGACTATAGCTGAAGGTTTCCACCATGACTTTTCGCCAAACGTTTGCACTGGATTCAGACGGTGTATAGTCCATGTGTACAGCTTGTCCGCAATACCGCATCAATTCTGCTACAGCGTTGGCTGCGTCTCCCGTCTCTCCATAATAATAACTATTTTTCATCAACCCCCATTTGAAAGTTGTTGGAGGCAATGCTTTTATTGTATAGTTGTTTGTCTTTGTTGTATATGTTGGAAGTTCTGGGCATGATTCTGGCCACTGCCAATAGTTCATCACCTGAGCCATTGCCGTAGCCACACAACCCGTGGCACACCTGTTGCTGGTATTATACCCTGATTCATCATAATCCCTTCCGTTTCCGTCGGGACACATGAAATTGTAAGGTTCATACTGATTCCATTGGGTGTGAATAAGTGGAGAGATGGCTAATCTTGTTGATGCTTTCTGAGAAGTCTTCGCTACGACGGACGTTGTGCCCAACGATTCTATTTGTCTTGCATATTCGTCCAGCCACCACTGAAGGTTATCAGGCAGGTCATCCAAGTCGAGTGTTCCCGTTGACGAGTATCCAAGAATCTCCCTTGTGCGGTCGTCACCTGACACAATGACAAATCCACCCTCTGTTGCATTGAACACATAGAAAGGCGGTACATTTTTTCCCGAAACTCTTCTTTTAGCCAATCTTGAGCTGTTGGCTGTTTCGAAGGTCTTTCCGCTCATAAACTTCGTTGCTTTTTCGAGTGCCTGCTCACGTGTCACCTTTTCAGCACAAAGGGTAAGTGGCAAAGCTACGAGGATGAAGAGGAACAGTAATTGTTTCTTCATGATTGTATTATTATTTAGGTTATTATTATCGATTGTTATGACACAAAAAGAAAACGAGGATGATTCAATTCGCCACCAAAATCCCAAAGTGGATGTTCATCCTATATATCCTTAATTATAAGTTGTCTCAGCCCATAGGCAATTCAATTTATTTGTTCAACAATATGGTTGTAATCTTCTGCCACTTTGTTCAACTCTTCTTCATCTCCAGCCTTTGTCAGATAGTCAGCCTCATAATACACTGAGTCCTCGGTGGAGGTGCGTTCACACAAGCCAGCATCGGCAAACATGCCCTCAAAACTGAGGTCTTCGTCAATGTCGCGCCAATGGATACCTGTGTAGGAAAGATAAAAGTTCTGGCGTTGTTCGGGTGTGGCGTTGGTGAGGCGTTTCCACATAGAGAAGGGATAACTTGCCTGCAAGCCATCCTCCGTGAGTGCACGCACACTGGTGTCATCCACCCATACACGCTGTATCTTGTGCTTCCCTGTCATTAGTTGTTCTCGATGTTGAAATAGCTTTTCCAACGGTCAATAATCACTTCTGCATTTTCCTCAATCACTCCCTCAATAATGGATATCTCATGTTTCTTAAATCCATGATTGAACACTTGCTCAACATTTGGAGACACATTGTACTTTGTCTCCTTCCCGTCCTTCACTACGTGGACATGGATGGGTTCGTGATCATCGGAGTAGAATTTGAAGATATAACCAAAGAGGATAAAGACTGTTGGCATAAGCGTATTCGTTCGATAATATTGATTGTTTGATTTGCAAATTAACCACTTTTTTCATTATCCTCCAAACTTTTCTCCAACTTTTTTCTTTTTTGCCTCTTCAATGCACGTTTTCCAACAACGCGTTCTAAATGTTTTTTGTACGCGATGGAAAAAGTTTTAGAATGCGTTGTGGAAAAAAGTGCCCAAAGGGTACCGTAAGGTTTCCCTTAGGTTGAAGTAATGAACCACATTGTGTTGGAAAACAGGCTGAGTTACTCACGTGTTTTAGCCTCCGACGTACCTTCCAAAAAATTGCCGACGGCTCTCTTGCCCTTTGCCGACGGCAAAAGGGTGCTTTGCCGACGTCTCTTTGATGCTTTGCCGTCGGCAAATTTAAACAGTCTCAAATACAAAAAAAGAAAGCGCAGACAAGGGTTGAAAAAATGGCACTCGAGTCAAATGATGAAATGACTCGAGTCAAGTGGAAAACCGACTCGAGTGAAGGTTTTTAGGAAAAGAAAAGGAGAGTGTGCCATTGACACACCCTCCTTTGTTTGTATTTACAAACACGACTATTCGTCAAGTGCTTTCAGTTTTGCTTTGACCTCTTCCTTGTCTGCCTTGAGCTTCTCCATCTTGCGGTTGAGCTCTTCGATGAGGGCGTTGCCCTGCTTGGATTTGCTGCTGAGGGTGAGGAAACCGAGGTTGTTCTCGTAGGTCTTGATTTCGTTGTTGAGGATGTCGAGCTGGCGAGTGAGGCGTGAACGCACATCGTTGCCGTTGCCACCCTTGATGCTCTCCTTGAAACGGTCGATGCGACGCTTGGCTGCATTCTGGTTGGCATAGCCATAGAGACGATCCATCTGTTCGCGAAGGAGTTTGTAGAGCTTGTCCTTCTCCTTGAATGGCACGTGACCAATCTGGTTCCACTCTTCCTGTGCTTCACGAAGTCTGCTGCGGAGGTCGCCTTCAAACTCCTCGGGCACAATGGCTGCGAGGGCATCGATGATGGCACGCTTCTTCTCCATGTTGGCTGTCTGCTCAGAATGAACGTCCTTGTTGGCTTCTTTCTTGGCAGCGAAGAAGGCGTCGCAAGCGGTGTTGAAGCGCTCCCATATCTGGTCGCTGTACTTCTTAGGAACGGTACCAATCTCCTTCCACTTCTTCTGCAACTCTACGAGTGCATCGGTCGTGGCTTTCCAATCGGTGCTGTCCTTCAGAGCTTCTGCCTTCTCGACGAGTTCGAGCTTGAGGGCATAGTTCTGGTTGAGGTTGTCGCGAACGGTCTGGAAGTATTCGTTCTTGCGCGTGAAGAAGTTGTCACATGCAGCACGGAAACGCTCGAAGATCTTGGTGTTCATCTTCTGAGGTGCGTAGCCGATGGTCTTCCACTCTGCCTGCAAAGCGGTGATTTTCTCAGAGATAGCGTTCCACTCTGCAAAGGTCTTCAGTCCTTCGAGGTCGAAGGCTTCGATGGTTTCGCAGATGGCAGTCTTCTTGGCAAGGTTCTCTTCTTCCTTCTGTTTGCGAGCCTCGAAGAACTCCTGATGACGCTTGTTGATGACGGTGGAAGCTTCCTTGAAGCGTGTCCAGATCTGTTCGCGAAGGTCGCTGGCTACAGGGCCTGTCTCGCGGAAGTCTTGGTGCAACTGCTGCAATTTGCGGAAAGCGACGATGATGTCGGTCTCTTCAGCCAGTTTCTCAGCTGCTTCGCACAGAGCCGTCTTGCGCTCCAGGTTCTTCTTGAAGTCGTAGGCACGCAGTTCGTTGCTCAGTTTCAAGGTGTCGTAGAATGCCTCGACTGCCTGCTGGTAGGTCTTCCAGAGGTTGGTGGCCTTGTCGGCAGGCACTTCCTTGATGTCATTCCATTGTTGCTGGAGCTCCTTGAAGTCGTTGTACCCACGGTTGATCTCATCAGGATTCTCCGTGAGTGCCTTTATCTTTTCGATGATTTCGAGTTTCTTCTGATAGTTTGCCTCGCGTTCTTGTTCCAGAGCGGCTGCTGCAGCGGCACGCTTCTCACGGATGGCTGCCATCAATTCCTTGAAGGCTGTCTCCTCGGGGTCTGGCTCTGGAGCGTACTCCTCGGCACTACCTCCTTCTTCGATGAACTTCTTGTAGGCGGCATCGGCTTCAGCGCGATGGATGCGATAGAAGTTACTCTTGAGGCTGTCGAGTTCTTGGCGAGTGACCTCTTCGTCGCTGTCTGAAATCTCCTTGAGTCGGTTCACGACCTCAGTTTCGGTTTCGTAAGTGGCGATAGAAGTAGTTGAGGTTTCTGCCTGAGGCTCTTCGACAACTTCTTCTGCTGATTCAGCAATGGTTTCAACAGCTGGCTCAGCTTCTTCTTCAGTTGTTGGCTCGGCAACGGTTGCAGGTTCTTCGACAACTGCAACAGGTTCTGTTGCTGGTTCTGCTGTAGGTTCAACTACAGGCTCCTCAGTGGGGTTCTGAATTTCAGTCATAATTTTAATGTATTATATTAAGCATAATTGTATAGACATAGACGACTGCTGCAGGAATGGCGAGCAGTGAACTATCAAAGCGATCGAGCATGCCTCCATGCCCAGGTAGGATATTGCCAGAGTCCTTGATGCCCAGACGGCGTTTGAGGACTGATTCGACGAGGTCGCCCCATGTGCCGACAATGACGGTGAGCACAGCAAGTCCTCCCCACAAGAGGCGGCTTGTCGTGTCAGAGAATGATTCAGCAAAGGGAATGAAGCTGGCAATGATTTGTGATGCCACAATGGCGGTGATGCCTCCACCGATGCTGCCCTCCCATGATTTCTTGGGAGAGATGCGTGGGAAGAGGTGGTGCTTGCCCAACCAAGAGCCCACCAGATAGGCTCCAGTGTCGCTTGCCCACAGGAAAATGAACAGGGACAGGGCATACCAATAGTAGTAGGTCACTCCTGCTGGAGTGCTGATGAAACATAGTGTGTTGAGGGAAGCGAATGGCAGAGCGATGTAGAGCTGTGCCATGAAAGTCATGCCCCAATTCTGGATGTTGTCGGGGCGGTCGAAGTATATCTCAGATACCAAGAGGTAAATGATGGAGATGAGGTAGGGGATGAACACCTCCGACCCCATGATGTTGGTGTTGAATGCCCATACGGCAACAAACAAGTAGGCTGCCGCAACAGTAGTGATGAAACGGTTGACATGCAGGTGCATGTGACGATTAACAATCGTAGTGAACTCCCACACCGTCAAAGCTGTGATGACTGTGAACAGGAGCAAGAGAGAGTAGGGGTTGAGCACGATTCCAGCCACCAGAACGATGACGAATAGTGCCCCCGTGATAGTACGTATAATCAGATTCTTCACGCTTCTTTGGATTTGTCTGTTTCTGTTGATGGTTCAGAGGAAGGATTGGCTGTGCCTTGTCCGTTCTCTTTGGCTTTTTCAGCCTTCTCTATGACCGCCTGAACGATTTTCTGACGGATGAATTCCTCATTCTCTTTCTTGTGGTCAGTAGCGTTGTCACTCTGTTCCTCCTCTTTCTTTTCTTCATCGGCATTGGCTGCCAGAATCTCATCGGTACGAGAGGTCCAAGGACGCTTGCCAAAGATTTCTTCGAGGTCTTCGGCAAAGATGACTTCCTTCTCAATGAGTCGCTGTGCCAGCTGTGCATGACCCTCCTTGTGCTCCAGCAGCACCTTCTTGGCACGCTCATACTCGCCAGCAATGAGACCTCGTACTTCCTCGTCGATGGTTTCAGCGGTCTTGTCGCTGTAAGGCTTGTTGAACTGGTACTCCTGATTGTCGTAGTAGCAGAGGTTCGGCAACTTGTCGCCCATACCTGCATAAGCAATCATGCCATAAGCACGTTTGGTGACTTTCTCCAGGTCGTTCATGGCACCTGTGGAGATGCGACCTGTGAAGAGCTCCTCGGCAGCACGGCCACCCAGCGTTGCACAGATTTCGTCAAGAATCTCCTCTTTGGTGGAGATTTGACGCTCCTCTGGCATGTACCAGGCAGCACCAAGGGCTTGACCACGAGGGACAATGGTGACTTTCACCAATGGGTTGGCGTATTCGAGGAACCAAGAAATGGTAGCGTGACCAGCCTCGTGGAGGGCAATCGTGCGCTTCTCCTGTGCTGTGAGCAGTTTGGTTTTCTTCTCCAAACCACCGATGATACGGTCAACAGCATCGAGGAAACATTGCTTATCCACCCATTCCTTGTTATTGCGGGCAGCGATGAGGGCAGCCTCGTTGCAGACATTGGCGATGTCGGCACCAGAGAAGCCCGGTGTCTGACGTGTCAGCTGTGCCACATCTACAGTTTCGTCTATCTTTAATGGTTTCAGATGCACCATGAAGATTTCCTTACGTTCGTTCAGGTCGGGCAAATCGACGTGAATCTGACGGTCGAAACGACCAGCACGGAGCAGCGCACCGTCCAGAATGTCAGCACGGTTGGTCGCTGCCATGATGATGATACCGCTGTTGGTGCCGAATCCATCCATCTCTGTCAAGAGCTGGTTCAGCGTGCTTTCACGCTCATCGTTACCACCCATTGCAGCAGTCTTGCTACGAGCACGACCTATGGCATCAATCTCGTCGATGAAGATGATGCAAGGAGCTTTTGCCTTTGCCTGTTGGAAGAGGTCACGCACACGGCTGGCACCCACACCCACAAACATCTCGACAAACTCAGAGCCAGACAAGGAGAAGAACGGCACACCTGCCTCGCCTGCTACCGCTTTGGCCAGCAGGGTCTTACCTGTTCCTGGAGGACCCACCAAGAGGGCTCCCTTTGGAATCTTACCGCCTAAGTTCGTGTATTTCTCTGGTGTCTTCAGGAAATCGACAATCTCCTGCACCTCCTGTTTGGCACCAGCTTGTCCTGCCACATCCTTGAAGGTGATTTGTGGCGAGTTCTTGTCGTCTTTCTCAAAGAGTTGCGCTTTCGACTTACCTACGTTGAAGATACCACCTGCACCTCCCATGATGCCACCGCCCATTCCTCTCATGATGAAGATCCAGATGAGGATGATGATGACAAGGGGTGCAAAGTTCCACAAGAGATTGCTGATGAAGTCGTTATCTCGTTCGTAGGTGACTTTTCCTGTGAAGTTTCCCTCTTTGTTCTGTTCGTCAAGGTAGCTCTCCAGATTGTCGATAGAGCCAAATTCCACCTTGATGCGTGCTGGCTTCTTGTTCTTGTTGACAGCACCATACACCTGCTTCTCGTGCTTGGCATCGATGGCCAGCGTGAGGGTGTTGTTATCCTTATTGATGGTCACATCAGCCACATATCCCTTGGTCACAAACTCCTTGAAGGTCGTGTAATCAACAGTACGTGAAGCAGAAGTGTCGTGTCGAGTGAAGATCATGAATGCCAATCCTGCAATGAGCAAGATATAGAGCCACGTGAAGTTGAAACGTGGCTTTTGCATTCTGTTGTTGCTGTTGTTATTGTTGTTTTTGTTTGTATCCATGTGTCGTTAATCAATGTCTGGAATATCTGTGATTTCGGCATCTTCCCAAAGGTTGTCCACATCGTAGAACTCGCGAGCGTCGGGCACGAAGATGTGCACCACCACATCAATGTAGTCGATGGCAACCCAGAGGTTGTTGCGAGTTCCGTCCACTGCTGACGGACGTGCATTCAGTTCCTTGCGAGTGAAATCGCGTACAGATTCTGTGATGGCTGCCACCTGACTGGGCGAGTTGCCTTCGCCAATGACCAGATATTTTGTAATCGTATCGTCAATGCCTTCGAGGTTGACCACACGTATTTTCTTTCCCTTCTTTTCTTGGATGCCTGCGATGCAGGACTTCACTAACTTTTCGGTTTCTGTCATTTATATATATTATAATGTGTGTCAGTTTTCTTCCAATTCCCTTTTCTTCTTCTCTTCAATCATCTGGAAGTCCTTGGGTCGGAGCACGAAGTTGCTGCCGAGGTACTTCTCTTTCACAATGACGTTATTAGCCAATTCGGCCGGTGTGCCTTTGAAGAGGATGCGACCCTCGAAAAGCAGATAGGCACGGTCTGTGATGCAGAGTGTCTCCTGCACGTTGTGGTCGGTGATGAGGATGCCGATATTTCGGTCTTTCAACTTCCACACCACATACTGAATGTCCTCCACAGCGATGGGATCGACACCAGCAAACGGTTCGTCGAGCATGATGAATTTCGGGTCGATGGCCAGACAGCGGGCAATTTCACAACGTCTTCTTTCACCTCCTGAGAGCTGATTACCTCGATTCTTCCTCACTTTCTGCAGGTTGAACTCATCCAGCAATCGTTCCAGATGCTCCCGTTGCTCCTCCGTCGATTTGTATTTCATCTCCAACACCGTCATGATGTTGTCCTCCACACTCATGGTGCGAAACACGCTTGCCTCCTGTGCCAGATAACCCACTCCCTTCTTCGCACGGGTCGAGACAGGGTCTTTGGTGATTTCCTCATCATTGATGAACACCTGTCCGCTATTAGGCACCACCAATCCCGTCGTCATATAAAACGACGTGGTCTTTCCTGCTCCATTCGGTCCCAGCAGCCCTACAATTTCTCCTTGTCGCACACTGATGGACACATTGTTTGCCACCGTGCGCTTTCCGTATGTCTTGACCAGATTACGGGTGTAGAGTGTGTTCCGTTCGTCAGAAAACTCAGGTATGTTCTCGTCGCCCGCATTGGTGGTTATGGATTGTCTGTTTAGCTCCATATCAATTCAAATGAGTTACAAAAGTACGAATTGTTTGGCGATTACTCACTTTCTAAATCAAAAAACTATGTTAAAAGCCGTTCTTTTGAACAAAAATGACTAATTTTGCCAAGATTTTGCTATTTATAAATCATTTAATTCGCAATAGAAGTGCTTTCAATCAAGAGTGGATTAACCCATTTAGGACGATATGTTATGCTGATGGGGCGTGTGCTTTCACAACCCGACAGATGGAGAATGTTCCTGAAGCAGTATGTCACGGAGATGTATCAGTTGGGATACAATTCGATTGGCATTGTGCTCATCATCTCCTTCTTCATCGGTGCTGTGATTTGTCTTCAGATTAAGTTAAACATTCAGAGCCCTTGGATGCCTCGTATGGTGGTGGGCTACACGACGCGTGAAATCATGTTGCTGGAGTTCTCGTCGAGCATCATGTGTTTGATTCTTGCTGGTAAGGTGGGGTCGAACATTGCCTCAGAGATTGGCACGATGCGCATCACGCAACAGATTGATGCGCTTGACATTATGGGTGTCAATTCAGCCAACTACCTCATTCTTCCCAAGATTGTGGGTCTCATGACCATCATGCCTATTCTGGTTACCTTGAGTGTGGCAGCTGGCATTCTGGGTTCATACGCCACTTCGCTGATGGGGACGACCACTGTGCCCGAACTGGATGAGGGTTTCCGATACCAGTTCAACCAATGGTTCTTCTGGTGTGGTATGATCAAGGCGATTGTCTATGGCTTCATCATCACCAGCGTCTCTGCCTACAAGGGTTATACGGTGGAAGGCGGTAGTGTGGAAGTGGGCGTGTCGAGCACCGATGCCGTTGTGACCAGCAGTATTTTGATCCTTTTTTCTGATATTTTCTTGACAAACATGCTGACATGATTAAAGTAGAACACCTATACAAGAGTTTTGAGGACAAGGAAGTGTTGCAGGACATCAATGCCACTTTCCGTGATGGTGAGGTCAATCTCATCATCGGTCAGAGTGGTAGTGGTAAGACGGTGCTGATGAAGAACATCGTGGGTTTGCTGACCCCCACAAAGGGAAGCATCTACTATGATGACCGTGATTTTGTGTCTCTGTCGAAGAAGGAGAAAATCTTGCTTCGTCGTGAGATGGGCATGATTTTCCAGAGTGCGGCCTTGTTCGATTCGATGTCAGTATTGGACAACGTGATGTTCCCTTTGAATATGTTTTCGTACGATGCTTACGAAGACCGCAAACGTCGGGCACTCGACTGCTTGGCTCGTGTCAATCTGCAAGGTGCTGAAAACAAGTTCCCTGGCGAGATTTCTGGTGGTATGCAGAAACGTGTGGCAATTGCTCGAGCTATCGTCCTGCAACCCAAATACCTCTTCTGCGATGAGCCCAACTCTGGTCTTGACCCCAAGACGAGCATCGTGATTGATGAACTCATCGCTGGCATTACCCACGAGGACAAGATCACCACCATTGTCAATACCCACGACATGAATTCCGTGATGGGCATTGGTGAGAATATCACCTTCATTTGCGAAGGACGTGCTGAGTGGCAGGGTAATAATAAGGAGATTATGGATGCCACCAACAAGAAACTGGAAGACTTCATCTTTGCCAGCGATATTCTTCGTCAGGCGAAGGAACTGCACGACCAACAGAAGGGGAGATGATTGTTTGTATAGCAGAGAAACCGAGTGTGGCACGTGACATCGCCAATGTGTTGGGTGCCAGAGACATGAAGCAGGGCTACATCGAGGGCAACGGCTATCAGGTCACTTGGACGTTCGGACATTTGTGCGAGCTGAAAGAGCCTGATGAGTACAATCCCCGTTGGAAGCGTTGGGATCTCTGGGATCTCCCTATGATTCCTCAGCGTTATGGCATCCGTCTGAAGAACGATGATGGGGTGCAGCGTCAGTTCGCCACCATCGAGAAGTTGATGCAGGCAGCGGATGGCATCATCAACTGTGGTGATGCTGGGCAAGAGGGTGAGCTGATTCAGCGTTGGGTCATGCAGAAGGCTGGGGCGAAATGTCCTGTCAAACGACTCTGGATTTCTTCGCTGACAGAAGAGGCTATTCGTGAGGGCTTCAACAATCTGAAAGACCAGATAGAATACCAGTCGCTCTATGAGGCGGGGCTTTGCAGAGCTATTGGCGATTGGACTTTGGGCATGAATGCCACTCGCCTCTATACGCTCAAATACGGACAACAGAAGCAGGTGCTCTCCATCGGACGGGTTCAGACACCCACGTTGGCGCTGATTGTGCGTCGCCAGCAGGAAATCGAGAGTTTTGTGCCCAAGCAGAGTTGGGTGCTCTCCACCCTTTATCGCGACACCAAATTCACAGCTATTGCCCACGATGAAGAGGCTGAGGCAGAGGATGCGGCAGAGGTGAAAGCGGCTGCGGAGCAGGGTAAGACCATCAAGGGCAAAGGACCTATCTACAAGCAGATAGAATATGCAACAGAGGAAGAGGGTAGGGAAGTGCTGCAAGCGATTGAAGGGCAACCTTTTACAGTAAAAGATATTCAGAAAAAGAAAGGAACGGAAGCGCCTCCTCGTCTCTACGACTTGACCTCCTTGCAGGTGGATTGCAACCGAAAGTTTGGCTATTCTGCCGAACAGACTTTGCAACTCATTCAGAGTCTCTACGAGAAGAAGTTCACTACCTATCCTCGTGTTGATACCACCTTCCTCAGTGATGATATTTATGCCAAATGTCCTCAGACGCTTCGAGGTTTGAAGGGTTATGAGCAATTCACGCAACCCCTTGAAGGAAAGCCACTTCCGAAGTCGAAGAAGGTCTTCGATTCTTCCAAAGTGACGGATCACCACGCTATCATCCCTACGGGTGTGCCAGCCATCAGTTTGACAGATATGGAACGTCGCGTCTATGACCTCGTCACTCGTGCCTTCATCGCTGTGTTCTATCCTGATTGCAAATTCGAGACCACAACGGTGTTTGGAGAGGTAGCCCCCCAGGAGAAAGAGCCTGTGCTCTTCCGCACCAGTGGACGCACCATCCTTGATGAAGGTTGGAAGGTTATTTATAAAAATGACACTCCTGACGAAACCACGCCGGATGGTCTCCCCATAGAGGGGGAGATGTCCGCAGGACAGAAGGGGTCTTTTCTTCCCCTCTTTACCAAGGGCGAAAGCGGTCCTCATCTTCCCATGTTGTCCGAGAAGTGGACACAACCTCCCAAGCCTTACACAGAAGCCACCCTGCTTCGTGCGATGGAGACAGCAGGTAAATTTGTTGACAATGAGGAACTTCGTGATGCGATGAAGGAGAATGGCATTGGTCGTCCCTCCACCCGTGCTGCCATCATCGAAACGCTCTTCAAACGTCGTTACATCCGTAAGGAACGCAAGAGCCTCGTCGCCACTCCCACAGGTGTGGAACTCATCGGCATCATCCATGAGGAACTCCTCAAGAGTGCCGAACTCACAGGCATCTGGGAGAAGAAACTTCGTGAAATTGAGAAGAAGCAGTACGATGCCCAGACCTTCATTGCTGAACTCAAGCAAATGGTCACCGACATCATCAATCAGGTGCGCAACGACAATTCAAATCGTCACGTCGCCATCACGACAGAGGAAGATTTAAAGAGGAAAGCCACCCGATCTCCAAAGGGAGAGGGCTCACGCGAAGTTAGTGCATCATCTTCCAATGTACCAGCCGGCTTCCAACCTCAGAAAAAGGCATCCAAGAAATCCACCAAGAAAACCACAGAAGAAGTCAAAGCTGAGCACGATCCAGACTCCATCGTCGGTCTTCCCTGTCCCCTCTGTCACGAAGGTCACATCATCAAGGGCAAAACTGCTTATGGCTGTTCTCGCTGGAAGGAAGGTTGCACGTATCGCCTCCCATTCGATCAAGCGTAAGACATTTGCTACCATTAATAGTAAATAGTTTTTCCATTAATAGTAACACCCCCAATTTAATACAACGGCGTTTCGACTTCCTTCCTACGTCGTTTCGTTGCCCTTTGTACGCCGTTTCGTCAAGGTCGGTACGTCGGAGGCAATAACCAGCCTCTGCTGTTCAATACTCGTTCGTTATTATGAAATAAGGTGCCTCTGCTGGTAATTACTCGGCCTCTGTTTGAAAAAGTAGAGTAAATATTGGCTCACCAGTAAATTTCTGTGTCAAGAAGAAAACCTCGAAAACCCCGTTTTTCTGGTTGCGACTATCGTCGTTGGTATTATGATAGAATGATTTTGCTTGTATGTGAGCATCCAGACACAATCATCCCATCATTCCACCACCCTTACAGGGCAACAACCTGAAAACCGGAAAAAACAAGAAAACAGCAATGGAGGATTATTTGAAGAAAATCAATGAAAAGGACGAAGACTCTTTTGTATCCTCGAAGGGCAATAATTAGCAATTACCCCTCCACTTTTTGTGTTGAGGTAGGTCATTTGATTATATAGACCCCTCCCAATAAGGTGTTGATGCTGTTTTTTTGAAAAGCCTTCGAGTACAGAAAGTGGAGAAAATTGGATCAAAACACAAGGTTTATGCCTGTTTTTAACCCATAAAAGAGCGAATATTTGATGGAAACTGTCCAATTTTAGTCCCTGATGCCATAGGTACAGGAATAGACGGATAATGTATCTTGTTGTTTTATAGCTATTTAGATGAAAATGTCTGGTCAAAGCGTTCCAGTTCCAGTTGTTCCAATTAATTTTTTGAGGGTGTCAATTTCTTCTATTATATATATAACTATCTATATATCATATATATAAATAGATTTTAATAAAAAGTATATACCTCTTTTTTTAATTGGAATAACTGGAACAACTGGAACGCGCACGGTTCAATTGAACTTGTCAATTCTTCTCTATAAGGCTTCTTCTCCAATAACCAGCCTTTGCTGTTCAATACTCGTTTGTTATTATGAAATAAGGTGCCTCTGCTGAACAATACTCGCTCTCCGTTTGAAAATAATTCCACATAAGTTTGGATGTATTTATATTTTGACCTACCTTTGCAACGAGAATAGATGCAATTGTTCTATTAACATAAAAACAGAAACATTATGTCTTTCAGTCAAATGGCACAATTGGAGTTGATGAATGCACTGAACAGCATCACCTCTGAAGCGGAGCTTAAGGAGTTCCGTGATCTTGTGGCAAACTACTTTGCTCAGAAGGTTCAAAA
>JAGAAZ010000024.1 GCA_017614895.1 Bacteroidaceae bacterium
CACTTGTGTATAAAGCTACATCTTCATCTTCTCTTCTATCTCTGCCACGATATGTAGTAACGAAGCCAAAGGGAGTTTAAGGACTAATTTGTGGCGACAAAGATGGTTCTTTTTGTTTTTTAATCTGCGATATTAACGTAAGCGCGGCATTTTGCCTTGTGAATATTTCATACTCATCTAATTTTCTTAAAAGATTAGTCTCTTGAGCGTTAACTATAGAGTGGAAATCGCATAACCCTGAGTAATTTGTATCCCATAGGAAGTAATTAATACCACCCGATATGTCTGCTGTCGGGAAAATATCTTTGGCATCAATGAAGTCTTTAATGTAACAGATTCTATTATCCTTAAGCATAGATTTTCTGAATTCTTCTAATCCACGCCCACCAGTAAACCATCTTGATGGAGAAATCATAGAAATATACATGGGCTTTAATGCCTTTGATATATTTATAAAGTGGTTGTAAATCGGGATTCCATAATTATCTTTCTTTTCTCCAACATTCACTTGATATGGTGGGTTTCCCACCACTGCGTCTAATTTCATATTTTCATTGTTATTGATTTTCCAGAAGTGCTTGCCGTCCTTGAAGGTATTGACAACGGCTGTGGGCTTCTCGGATATGTTTTGAATTAAGTCTTTGTAGTATTGTGCGTTCACCCTTGTGTTTCTGAATCCTGCAAGGGTGCGCTTCGTGATGCTCTTTGCCATCGGAGTCTTGCACACAACCAAGATGTTCTCTTCAATGGTGCTGTCCCACAACATCATCGACAGACTATGGTTCACGTCACCATACTTTTCCTTAGTTGCTGCCACTCTATTTCTATATATGTTATAGGCTACATACAGAGGATAGAGACCACTCTTGGAGTTGATCTCCAGCACATGGGCATCTGTTTTAAACACATCCTTGGTCACTTGCCCTCTATCCACAAAACGTGGTTCGTTCAGCATCTGCTTGAACTCCTCATCGTAGAAACACCAGCCACCCAAGCAGTCGCTCATGTGCATGTTCACCACTCGCCAAGGAGTCAAGACGGTTTCCTTGTCAGGATTGCGGAAGGTGTTGAAGATGGTGGCAAGTCGCTCAATACGTTCTTCAATGGTGAACTTGTCTGCCGCCCTTGCCATTTCCCTGATTCGTTTGCCTGCCTCACGGAACACATCTGCCTCATAATACTTCTTGAAGTTCTCAAAGTCCTCTTTGGTCACACCCTTTGGCATGAACTCCTCCCAAGATACATCATCCACCAAGTTGGTGAAGTTGTCAATGGTCAGTTCCTCCTCTTCATTCTTCAGCTCTGCACCATAAATGAGAAGTGGCATTCTGATGCTGATTCCACGCAGGATGCTGATAGCTTCAGCCCTCTGAGTCTTTTTCTTTTTCAGTTCCTCCAGACGTGCCTTCTCTTCAGGCGTCAAATCTTTCTTCTTTTTCTTCTCCAGCTTTTCCTTCTCTGCATATTCCTCTTTGGTGAAGCCTTGCTGGTTCACGTCGATGTCGCCACTCTTTGCCATCGCCTTGGTGGCACCAATCTTGCCCTTCAAGTGCTGGAAAGCAGCCAATTCCACATCCGTCAGTTTCAGCAGCTCGTCATTATAGAGTGCACCATCTTCAAAGCCACATTGCACCACCTTCTCAATCTGTGCCTTCTTCAGCTGACCCATCATCGTCTTCACATCGTATGGCTTCATCTGGCTGCCTTCAATGGAAATGATAGGGCAGAAGTTCAGGAAATCTCCCAACACTTGCCTGTCTCCATCCGTTTGCTTGCCTGCCTTCGTTGACACCTTTGCTGCTTCTGCCAAAACTCGGAGCGTCCTGTCTGGCGCAAAGTCAAAGGCATAGCATTGCTCCTTCATGCGTCCGTTGTGGCAGTATGGTGTCTGCACACGGAAGATGGTCTGCATATAGCCAGCCGCTGAAGTGCTGAACGAGCCAGCCATCATAAACACGCTCGTCCAAGGTTTCACGCTCACGCCTGTGGTCAGTCGTCCACAAGAGAGGGTGATGGTGTATGTTTCATCGGGATCTTCTCCAATAGCCTTTTCCACCATCTTCAATGCCTCTGCATTTTCCTCATCTTCGTCGCCATCACCAGCCACATTCACCACCTTGAACAAGCCAAAAACCGAATGCGCTTGCAGTTTTGCGCTGAGTGCCTTGGCTGCTTTCACGCCTGGCACCATCCAGAGTGTATGTCGGAAGATGCGACGGTATTCATCGTTGGAATATGGATAGAGGCTGTCCTTGTCATCCTTGCACATCAAATCCAAGAACTTGTTCACATCCTTGTCGTGAACAAAGGTGCCATCATCCTTGGTGCGGAAAAACTCACGGAAGTTGAACGCCTTTTCGTCCTCCACAAATTCGCTCATCAGATTGCCCAAGTCGTAGGTGTAGATATTGATGGCAGGTAGCGATGCGTATGGATTGGGTTCGTAAGGATTATCCACAGCCCAAGCCTGTTTCGCTTTCTGCTCCATCACATAGTCCCAAGTGTATATGTCTTCTTCAGAGTAATCATCGAAGAGGTTGAAAGGAGTGCCTGAGAGTTGGAGCACCTTGGTGGTGTCTTTTTTCAATTCCTTCAATACGTTCTGACCCAGTTCTGTCTTTGTTCCCTCATGCGCCTCGTCTACGATGATGAAGTCCCAAGGCGTGCTGAACACACGGTCATTCTTGTCAAACTTTCCTCCTACAGTCTCTGAACCTCTTAGATCCTGCATGGAGGCAAAATAGATGTACTTCTGTCCCTTTGCCACCATCCGCTCCAACGAGTCAAAGTCCCCCCCGTTGATACGCGAGCCATAGCGGTAGTCCTTCCTGTCGTAGAAGATCTTGCCGAAGTCTTCAAACCATCCCTTGTCCACTACAGGGCGATGGGTCAGAATCAAGGTTCGCACGAACTCCTCTTCCTTCACCACCTGCAAGGCTGAGAGTGTCTTGCCGAAACGCATTTTGGCATTCCACAGCATTTGATTGCCCTTCTTGAAGCGTGTCTTTGTCTTGTCAATTGCCTCACGCTGCTCAGGACGGAAGATGACGGGTGTCTGCCCTTGGGTGACATCGGAGGCATGAAGGCTTGTTTCTCCTTTCTTCACAGCCTTGATGGCTTTCTTCACCGTTTCGAGGTCACAGCAATACCATTCATCCGCTCCCTTTACACCAGCAAACTCCTTCTTGGGGATGCCACTACGCTCCAGTACCTTATGTACCTGCTTGTCATTGAAGGAGAGAATCATGCCGCTCCTTCTGAAAATGGTGTCCTCTGTATAGAGCAACTGGTAAGCGATGCCTGCCGTCTTGGTATATTGGAGGATGCGCTTGTGAGCCGCTTGGTTCAACAGATCAGAATTGGGTGAGAGGTCGCCCCCATCATCTTCATCGAGGGTGGTCTCGCCAATCTTCAAACAGTCACGATGCCGTTCGTCGTTGATGGCGAACACATAAATCAGTTTGGATTTCAGGGATGAGGTAAAGGTAGCCATAGTATTGTTATTTCATGAGGTCTATAAATCGGATTTTCTTCTTGTCATTCGCCCAATCACGAATCAGGCAGTAGGTGCCGTTGTGCCGTCGGATGTCTTCTTGCTGGCAGCCGGGACAATGAACCATCTGTTCTCCCTCGCCAAAGAGAGTCATGATTTTCTCTTTCACACCATCCCTGCAACTGTCAGGCACCACACCTTTCAGTCCGTCCATTTGCCAGAGGTTCCACGAGATGATGTAGGCAATGTAGTTGATGGATTTCACAAGTGGAGCCTTGCCAAACTTCGCTAGATAGTATTCGATGAAAGTCCAGAGCAAGGCTTCACGAGCCAACAGCAGATTGTCGCCCTGCCACTCAAAACCATAAGTGTGCATGTAAGCTATTTGTGCCCAATCCTGCCAATCAGCACTTGTCTCTGTGTTCTCGCTGACAACCCGTAGCTTCCTGTCGAGCAGACCAATGCGCTCTTGCAGGGGAATCGGTTCGCCAGTTGTGGCATCATATCGGCTGACGAGATAGGGAGCTTCGCCACAGGTCATCTCCATGCGTGTGGCTCTCACATAATCTTTCCACGTCTTTCCGTCGGGGAACTCAATTTTGTCGGGATTGGATTGCCAAGTATGGTCGGTCGTGTTTTCCACATTAAATACATTTTTGCGTCCGAACCATGCTTCGTCCACCAGATTGTTCTGTGCATTGCACACCCAAGAAGGAGTGAACACCTCCGCCATATCCTTGGCTCTGTCTGTCTGCTCAGCCTTCGACTTCAGCACACGCGGTCTGATGACCATTCCATTCTCGCCCGTGATCAGTTCAGGCAGTATCTGCGAATGGTAATCATACGCTGAGCCGAGCGCTTCATTGTCATGCGTCGCCCAGAAGATGTTCTGACCTGTGGTGTGGTCGCGCAGCAGCGTCTCAAGCACTTCTGGCGAAATATCCCTCAGGTCATCCTCCCTGATGTCAATACAGGCAGGACTCAATTCCTTGTTTGGCATTCTTTGCGCTATACATTTTGCGTATTGCTTATCTTCGGAGGCGGGCAACTACAACAAAAGCATGGACGATATTCTCAC
>JAGAAZ010000025.1 GCA_017614895.1 Bacteroidaceae bacterium
CGTCATCCCAATCCACATGCTCCGATGCCTCCAACCGTTTCACCAGCACATCATCTTCACTCAATTCAGAGATTGTCCGTTCCCGTATCTTGGCCAGATGACGAATGCTCTCATTCGTGGCAATCCGATACACCCACACTTTCAACATCTCTTTTTTCCGTAGTTTACCCAATCCTTGGTACACGCGAATAAAGGTCTCCTGCATCACGTCCTGAGCGTCTTCATGACTGACCACCATACGTCGGATGTGCCAATAAATAGGACGTTCGTACTGCTTCAGTACTGCTTCAAACGTCGGCATATCATCTTCTTTCCGTCCTATCTTGAACAGTTCCATGACCTTTATTCTTCTACGCTATTTATTGGTTAAGACCCACTAAAAGTAAAAAAGTTAATGCAGGAAAACTATTTTTCGTAAAATAAATTTTCCTGCACTAACTTTTATGCACCTATTTCCTTACTTCACATAGATAGTTTTGGAAGAGTTGGAACCTGTCTGCACAATATTAAAACCTTTCTGAGGCTGTGGAGAAGGGATGCCTAAAAGATTGTAGTACTGGGCATTCTCCATGTTTGCTTGTGGAGCAGGAACATTCAGCATCTCCTCATCTGTGGCAGTATAAAGCGCCAAATCCGTAATAGTCACATTCGTCGTCGCCGTGAGTTTGAATCGGCATTCTGCGAATTCATCTTCTGATGTAAACACCATTGTAGCATCCCCACCAATCGGCAAGGTCTGATTCAGCACGGTCGATTTGTCGCCTGTATATTTTTTGATGGTCACAGTGACAGTGCCTTCCTCTTCACTCTGAGATTTGAAGCAAAGTTTATAGTTACCCTTCGCTAACTGGAACGAATGATACACATTCTGAATGTTCTTGCTGGAACTATTGGGATCATCACCATACACCATACCTTTTGTGGTGACAACCCATCCGTGTTCAGCAGGTTTGTAGCCCTCTGTCTCCACACTTGGGCGCCACTTCAAGGTTGCGTCACAAGGAGTATCCAGTGTGTATTGTTTCAGGAAGTTCCACATGGTCTTGGCAGAACTACCATCCTCCGTATTATCTGTATAGTCATTGTGTCCCATACCATCAATCACATAATAGATATAGGGGAAGCCACCTTCTTTTGCTTCATACACACTTTTCGTGTACTTGCCAGCCACCTTTGTCACTACAGGCACAGGATTGGCTCCAACCCTTGCCACCATATTATCGACGATAGTCGGCATACGGGCAATATCCACGAAATTATCGTTCTTACCATGAATATGCAAAAAAGGTACGGGACGCACGCCCGTATGGTGCAAATGGAATTCATTCAACTGGAAACCACTGATGGAAGCAAAAGCAGCAAAGATGTCCGCCATCGTGCAAGAGTTTGAGTAGGTCATCATACCACCATTTGAGAATCCACAGCTGTAAATACGTTTACGGTCAATCGAGTAACTCTTGGCTACATCTTCAATGATGGCCTTAAAGAAATCGATGTCCTCACTGTTTTCACCTGTGGAATTCCATCCTGGCAGTGTACCGCCAAACACAGGGAAATAAATGTTTAAACCTTGTGGATACACCACAATGAAACCTTCAGCATCAGCCACCGATGTTCTCATCGGAGCTTTGTTGCTCGAACTGCCGCCTGTTCCATGCATAGAAAATACCAATGGAGCATTCTCCTTCACATTATTCGGAACATAAAGCAAATAAGAACGAGACTTCCCGTTCACAGTAAGGTTAACAGTTTTTTCCACCTTTGCTGCAAAAGTCTGCATGGTGCAAAGCAGCATAAAGAGTGATGTAAAAATAAACTTTTTCATAATGAATGATTAATATAATGTTATTTATTATTATTAATGAGTTCCCACTCTGTTTTTGTAAAGTCCGATGTATCCTGCTTCCAGTTTGGATCAGGCATATACCACCAAATCTTGCTGAAGTAGGCCTTCAACTTGGCATCCTGAAACACATAACCACGATGGGCATAAGGAAGATTGCGGATGATGCGCTTGTTGGAGATGCCATCGGTAGTCCCATTGAAAAATTTTCCATCTTCATCATCAAACTGCAGTTCGTAGGGAGCGATAAGGGTTGTTCCTCTGTCATAGAACGTACCCAGTTTAAACGTTTCGCTATCGGTGAGTCCGAGGCATTCCGTGGAAACGATGTTAATGTTTTCCTTCGGACGGAAGTTGGTGGCATGAAACTCATACGTGCCGTTCCTCAAGGCAAACTCCACATATTTATCGCCACCGCCCCATGGAGAATCAACGGTACGCACCTTTCCATTACCTGATATCAGTTTCCATCGATTGGCCATCCATGTGTCATCAACCGTCATGCAGAATTGCTTGGCAGTCTTATCCACTTTGAGGCGCAGGGTGAAGTCATCAATCTGATGGTTTGCCCAACGCATGGCTGGCAATAACCAATAAGGGATGTTGAAATGCTGATACACCCCCCCTGACATACGATAGCGGTAGGTGTGATGCACCACATTTTTTCCCTCCTTGAAATTTGCCTTGAAGCAATAAGCATAAGAGTAGTTGATGAACTCATCCGTATTCTTATTCCTCAAGCCTTCATAGTCATCATCCGGCAATTTCCACTCATTCAGGTCGAGTGGCGTGAAATCAGCCGCATCTTCCTCAGTCGTCCCTCGCATAACATAGTTGCGGATGGGCAGTGTCACACCATTCATCTCCACCGTGAAGTCGAAGATGTCTGGGTGCTTGCCAGCCTTGCTGAATTCGCTATCGCCTCCTGGATCGTAAGGTCCCTGAGCCTCAAAGCCCACATCGATAGTCTTCGCCTTGCCACGATTGGTAAACTCATACTGCACATCCACACGAGCGAATTCGTCATCGCCCATCGTGATGGTCAGCACCTCCTTCGTCACGGCGATATCCGTCTCTTTCAACGGAACAATCTGGTTTCCATTTACATAATATACGCCATCGTTAGCACTTGCCAACAATGCGATAAGCCACAGAAAGACAGTTGTCAGACGTTTCATTTTATTATCAATTTTAGATTAGTGATGCAAAGATAAGAAAAACTTGGGAGTTAGGAGTCATGAGTTCGATGTTTTTTGGTTTTTTCACTTTCACTTTTCACTTTTCACTTAAAAATCCGTACCTTTGTGCCGTTTTTCTTATGATACAGCGGCTATTCATACTCTTTTTATGGTTGTTAGCAGTGGAAACTGCTTGGGGCATCCCAGCCAACCAAAGCCCATTCACGGTGACCAACAGTGACGGCACAGTGCTGACCATCAGACTGTGCGGTGATGAGTGTTGCCATTTCTATGCCACATTGGATGGTGTGCCTGTGGTGGAAGAAGAGAATGGAGATTGGCGACTGGCACCCGAGTTGACCGATTCTCTCAGAAAAGTGTGGAGTGAAAAAAGCACACGTCTGAACCTTCGCCGCGAACAACGAGCCGTCTCAAACAAAACACGACAGGCATTTGGTTATCCAACCGCCTATTCTGGCAAGAAGAAGGGCATCGTCATTTTAGTGGAATTTTCTGATTTGAAGATGAAAAGCACCAGCACACATGATAAGTTCAACAAGATGTTCAACAAGGTTGGCTACAACGAAGACGACCATATAGGATCTGTGCATGACTATTTTTATGACCAATCCTACGGGCAGTTTGACTTGACGTTTGATGTGTATGGCCCTATTCAAGCCAGTCAAAACTATGCCTACTATGGTGGGAATGACCGAAACGGCAGTGACAAGCGTGTGGGTATATTAGCTGCCGAAGCATGCAAATTGGCAGATAAAACGTATGACATCCCTTGGGCTGATTATGATTGGGACGGGGATAAGGAAGTGGAGCAAGTCGTCATCATTTATGCTGGATACGGAGAACATGTAAGTCCCGACAAAAACACAATTTGGCCTCACGAATCGTCACTCACACGGGTAAAGGTACATGGAGATGGAGAAGGAGCCATCAAACTTGGGGGGCAAACTATCGATACCTACGCCATGACTTGTGAACTGAGAGGAACCAGTGGCAGCAAGATGGAGGGCATCGGATCTTCATGCCATGAATTCAGTCATTGTCTGGGATTTCCCGATTCTTACGACATCGGTTATAATGGAGGTTACGGCATGCAGCATTGGGATATCATGGCCGAAGGTAGCTACAACGGGGCAACAGGGAATGGGGAATGTCCCGTGGGATTCACAGCCTACGAACGATGGTATGCAGGGTGGCTCAATTTGATAGAATTGGATGAGCCCACCACCATCACCAACATGCCTTGCCTCCACGATGAACCTGTGGCATACATTATCTACAATGATGGCAATCGCAACGAATACTTCATTCTCGAAAACAGACAACCCAATGGTTGGTACCAATATGTCAACTATCATACAAACACGCATGGATTGCTCGTCACCCATGTGGATTACGACAGAGACGCTTGGGTTACCAATAATGTCAACACCGTCAAGAAGCATCAGCGCATGATCGTCATACCAGCAGGGAACAGCTACAGCAATTCCACAGCCGACCAATACCGTTCCCAACTATTCCCTGGCAGTAAGGATGTCACAGAACTCACCAACGATTCCCATGCATCAAATGGTGGAGCACTTTTCAACAAAAACACTGATGGTACCAAACGCATGAACAAGCCCATCACTGACATTCAAGAAAGCGATGGGCTGATTTCCTTCAAGTTCATGGGAGGAGGAGAAGCGATGGACATTGAAGATGTAGCAATAGATGCTTCATCCTCACCCATCTATTATACATTAGACGGTATTCAAGTGGACAAACCCACACAATCCGGCATCTACCTCATCAAACAAGGCAATCACACTCGCAAAATCATACGCTAACACCTCAACTCTCAATTGTCAATTGTCAACTGTCAACTGTCAATTGTCAACTGTCAACTCTCCTTATACCATTCTGCATACATGATGTAGTGTTTTGCAATCCCTATGTTCAGTTCCTTTGCTGTCTGGGGATCTACCTTCTTGATGAACTTGGCAGGCACTCCACCCCACATCTCTCCGTCACCCACTTGTGTACCTTTCAGCACCAAAGCGCCAGCAGCAATGATAGCACCCTCGCCTATCACTGCATCGTCCAGCACTGTCGCACCCATACCAATCAGTGCCCCACTCTTCACCGTACATCCATGCAACGTCACATTATGTCCGATGGTCACATCATCCCCGATCTCAATCGCTGCCTTTTTATATAATGTATGCAGGCACGAACCATCCTGAATATTCACACGATTCCCTATCTTGATGTAATTCACATCACCACGCACCACCGCATTGAACCACACTGTACATTGGTCACCCATCTGCACATCGCCCACAATCGTGGCATTCTCACTGAAATAGCAGCCCTCTCCCCACTTCGGAGTCAAGCCACACACTGTCTTGATTAAAGCCATTTGTATTTTGTTTTTGTTGTAAAGGTAGGAAGAATTTGTGAAAGTTTTTAGCTTTCATCATTTTTTTTAGGGTTTGATGGTATTGTTTCAATATTTTTTTGCAATTTTGCACCATAAACCTATTGTACAATGGAACTAATCAAAGGAAAAATATCGCAGATCATTGGTCCTGTGGTGGATGTGCAGTTCTCGGCTGAGAAGTTGCCACGCATTCATGATGCCCTGACCATTGAGCGCACTCAAGGACGCAGAATGGTGATTGAGGTGCAGCAGCATCTAGGTGAGAACACAGTGCGATGTGTGGCGATGGAGAGCACAGACGGACTCAAACGCGGAATGGAAGTAGTGGCGTTAGGACGCCCCATCACCATGCCTGTGGGCGAACAAGTGAAGGGACGACTGATGAACGTAAGCGGCGATGCCATTGACGGTATGGAGGAGATGAGCCGTGAAGGTGCACTACCTATTCATCGGGAAGCACCGAAGTTTGAAGAACTGTCTCCTGCTCAGGAGGTGCTCTACACAGGTATCAAGGTAATTGACCTCATCGAACCGTATGCGAAAGGTGGTAAGATTGGACTCTTCGGTGGTGCTGGTGTGGGTAAGACCGTATTGATTCAGGAGCTGATCAACAACGTGGCGAAGAAGAATAACGGTTTCTCCGTGTTTACGGGTGTGGGAGAGCGCACAAGAGAGGGTAATGACCTCTTGCGTGAGATGATAGAAAGCGGTGTCATCCGTTATGGTGATAAGTTCAAGGAGGCGATGGAAGAAGGCAAGTGGGACTTGAGCCTCATCGACAAGGAAGAACTGAAGAAGAGTCAGGTGAGCCTCGTGTTTGGACAAATGAATGAGCCTCCTGGAGCACGTGCTAGTGTGGCGCTGTCGGGACTTACTATCGCAGAGTCGTTCCGTGATGGAGTGAGTGGTGGCAAGGGAGGCGACATCCTGCTGTTCATCGACAACATCTTCCGTTTCACACAGGCAGGTTCGGAGGTTTCAGCATTGTTGGGACGTATGCCATCTGCTGTGGGTTATCAGCCTACATTGGCGAGTGAGATGGGACAGATGCAGGAGCGCATCACCTCCACAAAGAAAGGTTCCATCACCTCTGTACAGGCTGTATATGTGCCTGCTGATGATTTGA
>JAGAAZ010000026.1 GCA_017614895.1 Bacteroidaceae bacterium
AAATATAATAATATATAATATATAATACAGCACGCGCGGAGCGAAAAACAAAAATTTACCAATTTACCAATTTACTTTTTTACCTTTTTGCGAGCCATACTATAGTCAATGACTGAGCAACTCGTAAGCAGATGACTGGGCTATTGGCTTGAATATGAGTAGGCTATTCTCAACTACGAATACGGAATTATTCCAAAAATTTGAAAATTATGGAATAATATTCCAAAAAAAGCAGATTGTTTGGAAACAGATTTTGAAGGCTGTGGAATAGTGTGTAATTTTGCGCTCATTAAGATAATCCTGTGTCAAAAAGAAAAAAACGGGGAGGGGCTTGCAATATTTTGGGGAAATGTGCGTATATATAAGTAGGAAAACTAACAATTATGATAGAAATATACCAAATGAAGCAAAAAATTATGAGTGCCTTGCTGCTCGTGCTGATGGCAGTGGCAGGACAGGCAAAAGAGGTGGTGTGGAAGAATCCATCTGCCTTTATGGGAATGTATAGCTCGAAGTTTGAAATCACGAAGGTGGAACTGAAGGAGACGGAGATGGTGATGCACATCAGTGCTCACTATTCGTCTGGCAACTGGATTCGCTTTGACAAGAATTCGTATGTGAAGACGCCTGATGGGAAGAGGTACGGCATCACGAGTGGTGCGAAGACCAACGAGACAGAGTCGGATCTGCAACTCGATGAGCTATTCTGGATGCCAGAGAGTGGAACAGCGAACCTGGCGCTGCACTTCAATCCCCTACCCTCAGACACGAAGGAGTTTGACTTCACGGAGGGTGACTACAAGGAGGCGTTCCGGTTCTGGAACATCTGCGATGCGAAGACGAAGAAGGTGGTGCTACCTGCTGACTGGCAGAACGTGCAGTATGCCAAGGACGAGACGCTGCCTGTTGCCAAAATCAACAAGGGTGTGGCGACTGTCAAGGTGAAGATGCTGGGCTACCGACCTGAGATGGACTTGGAGTTTTTTGTAAGCAAATTCACCCCACTGGGCAAGACGGACTTTTTCGAGAAGGTGGTTCCATTTGCAGAGGACGGCACTGCGACGATCGAGGTTCCCATGTGGCTGGCTCGTGAGGTGATGATAGGCGTGAATGGCATGACGCGTGCAGACATTATCATTGCTCCAGGGCAGGATACGTCCATCCTGATGAACGCCATCAACGGCGATCGCCCCATCCTCGCCTTCAAGGGTTTCCTCGCCAAGACCAACATGGACTTGGTGACGGAGCAGGCAAAGAGCAACGGGACGAGAGAGAAAGAACAGCTCTACGAGGACGTATGCAAATGCACCACGGCTGAGGAACGGCTTGCCCTTGTGAACAACACCTTCAAGAAGCGTGTGGAATACGCCAAGGCATCGAAATACACCACAGCAGTGAAGGATTTGCTCTGCATGGATGCTGAAGCTGAACACTTGCATTGGACCCTAAGTTTTCCCACTGAATTCACCACACTGCAACTGAATCTGGGCAAGGTGAGAGTGGCGAACAATGCTGAAATCGACAGCCTCTACAAAGTCAACGGAGAGAACCTTACCTTCCCAGAAATGAAGATGGAGTATGCTTTCCAATACATGAACGAGCCTGGTTCCCCTGCCAGCAGGGAATTCTGGAACATGCCTCTGTACTACCTCGACAAGACGGCTGCAGAGAAGAACCCCTACAACTGTGACTTGCAGCGAATACCTTACGCGCTGGAAGGCCAGACGGAGGCACTCAAATACTTGGGCGAAGTGGAGAGCGAAGATTGCAAGCAGGTGGTTCGGGAGTATGAAGAGGAGCAGAAGGAGCTGAAACGTCAACTCAACGAGCTGTCCAAACAGATGGAGGCACAAAGCCCCGATGGTGTCTTCTACAAGAAATACGACGACGTGGCACCTGAGAACATCCTGCAAACCATCCTCGACCTGTATAAGGGCAAGGCTGTGCTCATCGACATCTGGGCAACCTGGTGTGGTCCCTGCCGTGCTGGACACAAGGCGATGGAGCCGATGAAGAAGGAGCTGAAGGGCAAGAACATCCAGTTTGTCTATATCACCTCAGAGACTTCGCCACTGAACAAATGGCAGGAGATGATCGGTGAAATTGATGGTTCCCACTTCTATCTGACGAAAGAGCAGTATCAGTATCTCCTCAGTCACTACGAATCGGATGGCATCCCCACTTATGCGCTCTATGATGCGCAGGGACAGCAGACGTACAAGCAAACTGGTTTCGCGGGCGTGGATGTGTTCAAGGAAGAGATTGAGAAAGTGGTGAAATAATTAAATTTGTTCAAGCGCCCTTTCTGGGCCGAAAATGAAAAAGAGAGAAAAAGAGAAAGCAGGGAACGCTCCTACGAGAGTGTTCCCTGCTTTTTAATGTGTTGTTGACCTGTGGTCAACTGAAGGAGAAGTGGATTATTCGTCTTCCTTCTTGCGACGTGAACGGCGCTTTGGCTTCTCCTCCACAGGTGCGTCGGTCTTGACGCCTGCCAATTCTGGGTCGATGAGGATACGTCCGCAGTATTCGCAAACGATGACCTTCTTGCGCATACGAACGTCGAGCTGTCGCTGAGGTGGAATCTTGGCGAAGCAACCACCACAGGCATCACGCTGCACGTAAACGATGCCAAGACCGTTGCGGCTGTTCTTGCGGATGCGCTTGAAGCTCTGCAGCAGACGTGGTTCGATGAGCGTCTCGAGGTTCTTAGCCTTCTCACGAAGTTTCTCCTCGTCAGCCTTTGTCTCAGCCACGATCTCGTCGAGCTCGTTCTTTTTCACTTCAAGGTCTTGAATGCGCCCGTCCAGTTCCTCCTGGCTCTTGGCGAGTGCTTCCTCTCTACCCTTTTCAAGAGCTTGCGCCTCACGGATACGCTTGTTGCAGAGTTCGATTTCCAATGTCTGGAACTCAATCTCCTTGTTCAGCAGGTCGTACTCGCGATTGTTGCGCACGTTATCCATCTGCTCCTTGTACGTGGCAAGCTGTGAGTTTGCCAACTCTATCTTGCCCTTGTATTCGTTGATTTTTGCACGGAGGTCTGCCATTTCTGCCTCCGTCTTGCTGATACGCGTCTTCAAACCCTCGATGGTGTCTTCCAAGTCCTCCACTTCGAGAGGGAGTTCACCACGCAAGGTACGAATGCGGTCAATCTCTGTCAAGATGGTTTGCAACTGGAAGAGGTTTTTCAGCCTATCTTCCACAGGCATCTCGGCAGGGTTCTCTTTCTTCTTTGCCATTAGTTTACTAAATCTGTATTATAAATATATGATTGGGTTGATATTCGTCTCTGCTTTGCAAACGTGGACAGATGGAGCAGCCTTGGTGACGATGTCGCGCAGCAACTCGATGGTGTACTGCTCGCTCTCGTAGTGTCCAATCTCCAGCAGGAGGATGTCCTTCTCGTAACCAAAGAAACGGTGGTAACCGATTTCGCCTGTGATGAACACGTCTGCACCCTTCTCGATCGCCTGTGGGATGAGGAATGCACCATTACCACCACAGAGTGCCACACGCTTGATGCTCTTAGGCGAAGCATTGTTGACACGCAGCGACTTGAGGCGGAACACTTCCTTCACCTGCTCCATGAACTCTTTTTTCGAAAGAGCTTCAGGAAGCGTGGCGATGATACCCTCACCTGCTGTGAATGTCTTGTCACCACTGGTGTAGTTTTCACGTCCGGAGAGGAATTCCACCTTCTGAAGACCCAGCTTCTCTGCCATCTTGAAATTCACACCACCATACGCCACATCCAGGTTCGTGTGAGCAGCATAGACGGCAATGTCATTCTTGATGGCTTTCAAGATGGCACGCTCCACATGGGTCTTCCCAGCGAAAGACTTCACAGGGTGGAACATCAGTGGATGATGACTGATAATGAGGTTGCAACCACGCAGGACAGCCTCGTTCACTACGTCTTCAGTGACGTCTAAAGACAACAATACCCCTGTAGCTTCTGCATCCTCTGCTAATCCAATCTGCAATCCCGCATTATCGTAGCCGTCTTGCAGGGCCAAAGGAGCGAATTCTTCAAGGGCACCTAAGATATCCTTTATTTTCATGATGTCGGAAATGTGGGGTTTACACATTTCGGGTGCAAAGGTAGTGAAAAAAAGGGAATTAGAAGGGAGGAAAAGAGGGTAAAATTCTAAAATAATGTTAAATCCATAAAATTTCTTCCCAATTTGTTTGGAAATAAGAATAAAAACGTATTACCTTTGCAGTGTATTACTTATGTAGTACACTAATTAAACAATAAACTGTACGTACATAATATACTATTTATTCATCAATTAATAACAAAGAGAGACTATGCTAAAGATCGAGAACATCACTTATGGCTACAACGCCATGCACAATGTGCTGGAAAACTTCTCGTTGTCGTACGAGGAACCAGGCATCTACGGCTTGCTGGGCAAGAACGGAACAGGTAAGAGCACCCTACTCTACCTCATCATGGGTCTCCTGCGCCCCAAGCAGGGAGAAATCACCCTCAACGGTTCTAAGACCCAGGAGCGTCAGCCCGAAACGCTTCAGGAAATGTTTATCGTGCCTGAAGAGTACAACCTTCCCTCCATCCCACTGCCCGACTATCTGAAGGTGCTCCGTCCCTTCTATCCCAACTTCGACGAGCAGCTGATGGTGAAACTCCTCGAAATGTTCGAGATGCTCAACGTGAACGGTGCCACCCTCGACGAGAACGGCATCCCACAGATCAACCTTGGCGCCCTCTCTATGGGTCAAAAGAAAAAGGTCTATATGTGTATTGCTCTCGCTGCTCGCACCAAGCTCCTCCTGATGGACGAACCCACCAACGGACTTGACATCCCCAGCAAGAGCCAGTTCCGCAAGGTGGTGGCACAGGGCATGAGGGACGATCAGATCATGGTCATCTCCACCCATCAGGTGCGCGATGTGGAAACATTGATTGACCACGTGACCATCATCGAGCAGAACGCTGTCCTGCTCAACGAGAAAATGAACATGGAAGAGCCTGTCAACCTGGAGGAACTCTTCATTCAAACATTAACCAAAGCACAAATAGGAGGATAAGACTATGAACTTCATGAAAGAAAGATTTGCGAACTTCGCAACCTACGACCTGACCATCAACAAGTCGTTTTATCGCAATATGGCATTGGTCACCATTGCCGGAGCTGTCTGCATCGCCCTGGTGGGCTTCATTGCACGCTACACCCTCTACTCTTCCATCGTGAATGACAGCATGAGCGGATCTGCCTTTTCCTACGTGCCCGACGCCAACTCCTTCGAGGGTTACAACTGGTTATACCTCACGGCCATGGGTGAGATGGGATTCCTCTTCATCATGATGCAGATTTTCGGAGGCTGCTGGGCACACAACCTGCGCAATAAGCAAGGACGCATCAATGAACTCACCCTGCCTGCCACCAATCTGGAGAAATTCACTTGGCACGCCCTGCTCATGATTGTGGGCGGATTCATCCTCTGCTTCCTCTCCCTGCTTCTTGCCGACGGACTCAACGCCCTGCTCACCCTCATCAGCTATGGAGCAGAGAACGGCATCAAGTCACTCACAGCCTCGGTGGGCGAGATGTGCTCATTTCAAAATATCGCGGAAACAGTCTTCTTCCGTGGGCTTGGACATAATTCTACCAGAACCATGCCTCAAGAAGTCGTTCCTTACTTCTCAGCCCTCACAGTCCTCATGTTCTGTTCTACATTCTTCCAGGTCACCATCTACTTCCTGGGCAATGCCTTCAAATATAAGTACAACATCATCCTCACCTATGTGGCGCTGCAAGTCATCGGCACCGTCCTGAGCTTTGTCTTCTTCATATTCGGAGCAATGGGTGCAGCTTCCACAAACGCCATGGACTTGTATTTCAGCGAAGACGATGCTCTCAACACCTTGACAATCCTCTACTGGGTGTTGGCAGCCCTCTCCCTTGTTGCTGGCGCATTCTTCATCTGGTGGAGCTATAATCGCTACACAAAAGCACAAATTACCTCATCTTTTAATAAATAATGTGAAAATTATGCGATTCAAAGACAATAAAGCCATATATTTGCAAATCGCAGACCTCATCTGCGACGACATCTTGCAAGGAAAGCTGCTCGAAGACGAGCGCATCCCCAGCGTGAGAGAGTA
>JAGAAZ010000027.1 GCA_017614895.1 Bacteroidaceae bacterium
TAGGTCCTACTCTCGGTGCTCAGTCTATCCAGGCAGGTTTCATCTCTTGTATCGTCGCTTTCATCGTGCTGATGTTCTATATGGTGCTGATGTACGGTGTGCGTGAAGGTATGGTGGCAAACTGCGCCCTCATGCTCAACTTTTTCTTCTCATTCGGTATCCTCACCTCATTGGGTGCAGCCTTGACGATGTCTGGTATTGCCGGTATGGTGCTGACCCTCGGTATGGCTGTGGACGCTAACGTGCTCATCTATGAACGTACGAAGGAAGAAATGCGCAGTGGTAAGAACATCAGTGCCGCTGTGGCTGCTGGTTACAGCAATGCCTTCTCAGCAATCTTCGACTCAAACGTAACAACCATCCTCACAGGTGTTATCCTCTATAACTTCGGTACTGGTCCTATCAAGGGCTTCGCAACCACGCTGATCATCGGTATCGTCTGCTCATTCTTTACCGCTGTTTGGTTGACTCGTATCGCTTACGAGCACTTCCTTAACCGTGGTAAGTGGCAAGACCTGAAGTTCACCACGAAGTTCTCTCAGAACATGATGAAGGATACGAAGTTCAACTTCATGGGCAACTACAAGAAGTCATTCATCGGCTTCGGTATCTTCCTCGTGATTGTACTTGCAAGCTTCGGTATTCGTGGTTTGAGCCAATCGATCGACTTCATTGGTGGTCGCAACTATAAGGTTGAGTTCGTGAAGCAGGTAGAACCTGAAGCAGTGAAGGCTGCGATCGTGAAGCAGTTTGAGGCGAATAATCCATCTGGTGAAGCAATCAACGTCACAGTGATTGCAATCGGTACAGAGGGTAACAATGTACGTGTATCTACGAACTTCAACATTGAAGACAACAGCTCCGCTGCTGATGCTCAGATTGAAACCTTGCTTTATCAGGCATTCGTGGATGGTGGCATGGTGGACAAGGCAGTGTCTGAAGAGGCATTCCTCGACCGTGACAACCGTGCTGGTGGTTCCATCGTTTCTTCTCAGAAAGTGGGTCCAGCCATCGCATCCGACATCTTGCGTGGCGCTATCCTGTCAGTACTCTTCGCTATCGTAGTCATCTTCGTGTATATCCTCATCCGTTTCCGCAACGTGGCATACTCAGTGGGTTCTATCGTAGCTTTGACGCTTGATACTGTGCTCGTGATTGGTATGTTCTCACTCTGCTACGGTTGGATTGGCTTCTCACTGGAAGTTGACCAGACATTCATTGGCGCAATCCTGACGGTGATCGGTTACTCCATCAACGATAAGGTGGTCATCTTTGACCGTATCCGTGAAGTCTTCAAGAACTATCCGAAGCGTGACCGTCAGCGCATCTTCAACGATGCATTGAACAGCACCCTCGCACGTACCATCAATACATCAGTATCTACGTTCATTGTACTGTTGGTCATCTTCGTGCTTGGTGGTGACAGCATTCGTGCCTTCGCCTTCGCCATGATGCTGGGTGTCATTATCGGAACCAGTTCTTCACTCTTCATCGCAGCTCCTACAGCATACCTCGTAATGGGTGCTCGCATTAAAGAAGCTGAAGAAGAGACAGAACAATAACACATTATAATATATAATAAGGCAGTAGCGCTGACGCGTTGCTGCCTTATTGCTTAAAAACAACACAACATTATGAATAAGATTCGTGTAGCCATTGTAGGATATGGTAACATCGGAAAGTACGCACTCGAAGCCATTGAGGCTTCTCAGGATGTGGAGTGCGTAGGCGTGGTTCGTCGTAATGGAGAAGCTAACAAGCCCGCAGAACTCGCCAATTATCCTGTCGTAAAGAATATCTCAGATTTGAAAGATGTACAGGTGGCAATTCTTGCCACTCCTACTCGTAAGGTGGAAGAATACGCTAAGCAGTGCCTTGCGCTGGGCATCAATACCGTGGACTCATTCGATATTCACACACAGATTGTTGACCTCCGTCGTTCACTGGACGCTGTGGCTAAGGCCAATAATGCTGTTTCCATCATTTCAGCAGGTTGGGATCCAGGATCTGATTCCATCGTCCGTTCTTTGATGGAAAGCCTTGCACCTAAGGGTGTTAGCTACACTAATTTCGGTCCTGGCCGTTCAATGGGTCATTCTGTGGCTGTACGTGCCATTGAAGGAGTGAAAGATGCATTGTCTATGACCATTCCTGTGGGCACAGGCATCCATCGCCGCATGGTTTATGTGGAATTGGAGGAAGGTGCAGACTTCAAGACTGTTGAAGCTGCCATCAAAGCTGACCCATATTTCGTCAATGACGAAACCCATGTGCAGCAGGTTCCTTGTGTGGATGCCCTCAATGATGTGGGTCATGGCGTGAACCTTGTTCGCAAGGGTGTGTCAGGCAAGACGCACAACCAGCTGTTTGAGTTTGACATGAAGATTAATAATCCAGCTCTTACTGCTCAGGTGCTTGTCACTGTAGCTCGTGCATCGATGAAACAGCAACCAGGTGCATACACCATGATTGAAATTCCTGTCATTGATATGCTTTGTGGTGACAAGGAAGAACTGATTCGTCATTTGGTGTAAGAGATGGAATAGAAATATACATCCAATACGGAAAAGGCGTTGCAGAAAGAGAACTGCAACGCTTTTTCTCTTTTTTATTTTGTATTGTCTTCAATTTACACTATCTTTGCCCAACAAAACTAAAAATGGAAAAACCATGAAGAAAGTCAATGTAATATTGATGGCACTCGCTGTTTTGCTGCTGCTGTCTTGTGATGAAAAGAAGAACCCCACACAGACGCCAGAGGTAACAGTGGTGCCTGTACATGAGATGCCTGGTATCTGTGAAGCACATGGAACAGTGGGTGATGGTTCGTCAATGAATGTCATTGAGTTTATCAATGACGATGGTGATACCTTGTACATTAGCAAGAACGGGCAGGATGTGATGGGTGGACTGATTGTGGGTGATGAACTGGACGTGATTTACAATGTCACGAAGGAGGATATATTTGCTTCAGTGGCTGTCAATCTTACGTCCCTGCAACATATATGGTCGCAAAAAGGGGCTGATGGCAAGGAACAGAGTTTGGAACTCAATTCTGGTGGTGGCGCAGCTACTTATAACATGGCGGTGGACTATGATTCATGGGAGGTGAAGAATGGCTTACTGCTGTTGCATAGCCCTAAAAAGATAGGTTCTGAGACGCCAGCCATTGTTGACACGTTTGAGATTATGCAGCTGACTACTGATAGTCTTGTGCTGATGCATGGTGACCTTGTCACAGAATTCGAAAGATACAATTAATCCATCTCTATAACTAATTAATTGACCTATGATGAAGAAAGTTTCCTTGATAATTATGCTGCTTTCTTCTGCCTTGTGTGTTTGTGCTGAATCGAAAGGAGGGCAGAAGACTGATCGTGAAGTGTGGGTGGATATTATGTACCAGATGGCAGAACCCATTATGAGGAACATGGCGGAGGGGAAGTTGCAGCAGGTGATGGACACGACGGGGGGAAATAAGAATCTGGAATTGTCACCCACATGGGACAACCGCGATAAGAAAGTGGCGTATATGGAAGCGTTTGGGCGGTTATTGGCAGGGTTGGCTCCTTGGCTGAACTTACCTGATGATGATTCACCTGAATGTGCTAAACGTAGGCAGTTACGCGAATGGACGAGGAAAGCGATCATCAACGCTGTGGATCCTAATTCTCCAGACCGTCTCGGATGGGAAAATGGAGGACAGACGCTGGTGGATGGTGCATACGTGGTGGAAGGTCTGTATCGTGGCTACGACTCATTGTGGGTTCCACTTCCGAAAGAGACAAAAGATCGTTACATCAAGGAAATACAGGGATTACGCCGATATGATCCCCCTTATACGAATTGGCTGTTATTTGTGGCATTGGAGGAGAGTTTTCTGATGTATGTAGGAGCACCATACGATGCCTATCGCATCAAGATGGGATTGGCAAAGGTCGAAGAGTGGTATATTGGTGATGGTGTATATAGCGATGGACCTTCGTTTGCGTTTGATTACTATAATTCGTTTGTCATTCAGCCAATGTATGTAGAGTGTTTGGAGATGATTGCTGCCAAACGTCCCAATGACACTCAACTAATATTCAGCAAGACCAACGAAAAGACACGAGGCGCAAAGAATCGTTTGCAGGAGGCAGTAAAGCGGATGCAAAAATGGTCAGTCATTCTGGAGCGTCTCATTTCGCCAGAAGGCACATTCCCCGTGGTAGGCAGAAGCATCCCATACCGTATGGCGACGATGCAACCATTGGCACAATTGGCTTGGCGCAAACAACTACCACAAGAGCTGCACAACGGACAAGTGCGTGCAGCTCTTACAGCTATTGCTAATCGGATGTTCTATGGACAATTAGAAAATCCTGCCAAGAAAGCTAAAGTGATGAGTAAAAACTACAACGAAGGAGGTTTCCTCACCATCGGCTTTGTTGGTCCTCATCCCAATGTCGCTGATTGGTACACCAACAATGGTTCCCTCTATATGACCAGTCTCGCCTTCCTTCCTCTTGGATTGCCCGAATCCGATCCTTTCTGGGCAGACCCTGCTGAAAAATGGACAAGCAAGAAGGCATGGGAGGGTGATGACTTCCCCAAAGACCATAAGTGGGACATCAACAGCCAAAAATTATATTGGGAATAATTTAGAAGGGCAGGTCGCTTGACTCGTCTGGAGCAGCTTCAAATGCATTCTGTGCAGGTGCTGCTGGAACCTGATCTGCTGGTGGGAATGGAGCTGCAGATTGTGCTGCTACTGCTGGCTGAGCGGCTGCAACAGGTTGTGCAGCAGCTGCTGCCACCACATTCCATACACGTACATCATTATACCAACGTCCATTGTACTCACGAGCATTGATGTCGAAAGACACCGTCAGTTCCTGACCTTCCTGAATATTGAAGCGATTGAGGTTTTCTTCGCCAAAGACATTAAACACCATTCTTTTGGGGAATTGCCCCACAGTTTCCTCAATGACGAAATCCTGCATCTTCCATGGGTTACCTGTTCTGCTTGAGACGCCAGCGCGTTGATCCAGCACCTTGATAATTCTTCCTGTAAATTCCATATTTTTCTGTGTATTTATGTTACTTAATGATAAAATCAGCTACAAAATTACGCTTTTTTTTTGTATTGTCAAAACTTCTCCATAACTTTGTGTTCAAATAAATATTTTTGACCATGAGATTTAATGTTTCAAGTACCAGTCTCAGCAATCGCTTGCAGACGATAAGCAGGGTTCAGAGCTCTAAGAACGCTCTGCCCATACTCGATTGTATTCTTTTTGAGCTCGCCAATGGTGTTTTGAAGATGACGGCATCCGACAGCGAAACGACGATGGTGACGACAGTGGAAGTAACGGATGCTGATGGTGAGGGAAAGTTCGCCATCGGTGCGAAGCAGCTCATCAGTTCTATTAAGGAAATATCCGAGCAGCCCATCTCGTTCCAGGTGGATCAAAACTCGTTTGCTATCGAGATAACTTATCAGAATGGTAAGTACAACCTGATTGGACAAAACGGTTACGAGTTTCCTGTTCCCAGTAGCGTGAACGACTCTTCTCGTAGCCTTTCCATCGATGCGCAGGTGATGTTTAATGGCATCAGCCGTAGTCTCTTTGCTGCTGCCGATGATGAACTCCGTCCACAGATGAATGGTGTATATTTCGACATGACACCAGATAGTATTACTTTTGTGGCGAGTGATGGTCACAAACTGGTGCGCAACCGCGTGTTCTCTGTTCACGTTGACGAGCCATCAGCTTTCATTCTTCCCAAGAAGCCTGCTCTTCTGCTGAAGACCGTGCTTCCAAAGGCAGAGGGCGATGCCATCGTGCGTTTCGACGACCGTAATGCAGAGATTCAGCTGACAGACTATACAATCAGTTGCCGTTTGATAGAAGGACGTTATCCTAACTATAATTCAGTCATTCCAACCGATAATCCGTTCCGTGTGACAGCTGACCGCATGGCGTTCATCAGTGCCTTACGTCGTGTGAGCGTTTTTGCCAGCCAAAGCAGCGCGCTCATCAAGATTCATGTGGATCAGGGTACATTAACTGTTTCTGCGCAGGATTTGGACTTCTCCACATCAGCAGAGGAGCACATCATGTGCGATTATGACGGCACACCTATGAGTATCGGATTCAATGGTCCATTCCTCATCGACGTACTCAACAGCATCACCAGTAATGACATTATACTGGAACTTGCTGATCCAAGTCGCGCAGGTGTCATCACACCAGCAGAGCAGGAAAATAATGAAGATCTCATCATGCTACTGATGCCGATGATGTTGAAGGACTAATTAAAGATATGCTACAGGGAAAGAAAATTGTGCTTGGCATTACAGGCAGCATCGCCGCCTACAAGTCGTGCCTTATCATTCGTCAGCTCATCAAGAAGGGGGCTGAGGTACAGGTTGTCATTACGCCTGCAGGCAAAGAATTCATCACTCCCATCACTCTTTCAGCATTGACGAGCAAACCTGTCATCAGCGAGTTTTTTGCTCAGCGTGATGGTACGTGGCACTCTCACGTGGATTTGGGTTTGTGGGCCGATGCGATGCTGATAGCTCCTGCAACAGCTTCCACTATTGGCAAGATGGCGAATGGCGTGGCTGACAACATGCTCATCACCACTTATCTGTCGATGAAAGCACCTGTATTCATTGCTCCTGCAATGGATTTGGACATGTATGCACATCCTTCCACCCAGCAGAATTTGAAGACTCTGCAATCGTATGGTAACCATATTATAGAACCTGGCACAGGATTCTTGGCTTCCAAATTAGAAGGCAAGGGACGTATGGAAGAGCCAGAGAATATTGTGGCTTGCTTAGAGCAGTTTTTTTCTCAGCAAGGTAGCATGAAGGGCAAGAAGGTGCTCATCACCGCTGGTCCTACATACGAGAAGATTGACCCTGTACGTTTTATTGGCAATTATTCTTCAGGGAAGATGGGTTTTGCTTTGGCAAATGAATGTGCCAATCGTGGGGCTCAGGTGGAACTGGTTTGCGGTCCTGTATCAGCGTTGATGCAAACGAAATCTCCCCACATTCATCGCATCGATGTGGAAAGTGCCCAAGAAATGTTTGAGGTCTGCAAGGAACTGTATCCTTCGATGGATTCAGCTATTTTATGTGCTGCTGTCGCTGATTTTGCCCCAGAAACTACCGCTAAGCAAAAAATTAAGCGGACGGGAGATGATATGGTTATTCGTCTGAAACCCAATCCTGACATCGCTGCTTCGTTGGGTCAGATGAAACAAAAAGGACAAACCCTTGTAGGATTTGCCCTAGAAACAAATGATGAAGAGTCGAATGCCCAAGCTAAGCTGAAGAAGAAAAACTTCGATTTCATCGTACTCAACAGTCTAAAAGATGAAGGGGCTGGCTTCCGAACGGACACCAATAAAATCACCATCATCACAGCTGAAAGCAAAAAAGAATACCCCCTCAAAAGCAAAGAGGAGGTAGCCAAGGATATTGTGGACGAACTAGAGCGTCTTTAATTTCCTTCCTTCAAAATCATATCGATAGCTGCGGCCACAGAAGCAACGGCAACACGAGTATTTTCATCAGCCAAACTGGGCTCGATGTTGACTGCGTATTTGTCAGCAGTGGTGAACATTTCTTTCGCCAAACCGTTCCATTTCTTATCGATTGTGCCTATCTTCTGACCAGCAGCATCCGTAATTTCAAAGTTCCAAGCTTTCCAATCACCTTTGATAGTGGCAATCTCGTGTCCAAGATTATCGAGCAACGTGAACTTAGGCTTCAGCAATGTAAATTTCTGCTTGAAAGAGCCAATAGGAGCACCTGCTTCATTGATAATTTGCACCTTCGACAAGAAAAATGTCAGGTTGCGCTTGAGTTGAGCAACACGTTTGCCGTCAATGTTCAGGATGTTGAGTTCAAAAGGCATCATCCCCTTGGGTAACATAAAACTGAGCAGAATGTACGTCAGTGGTTTATGCTCTTGGATGGCGCCAATCTCCACTCCCTCCCCATTATACACTTTGTAGGCATTGGAGAGTTTGAATGCAGCTATTTTCTCGTCAATGACGAATGTGTTGTTTGAGAAGAATCTGTCCATATTGTTGATACTGAAAAGTTTTATTGTTTTGAGATGCTCATATAGCGCATGCCATGTTGAGTGTTCTCACAAGAGGTTGTCTTCTTCCGTGCAGACTCGATGGCATTGTCTATGAGCCGTTGCCAATTAGGGGTTTCTGTTTGGTCAGCACTTGCCTCTCTGCGCAGTTGAGCGATAAAGGATTGCGTGAATGCACTACCTGTCTCAAAAGACCAAGCATATTCACCAGGCTTGGCGGCAGTAGCCAGAATCACTCCCTGAGTACCAAGGAAGAGCTCCTGCATCCGCTTCTTGCTCACCCGAGTATTGGTGCGGCAAAAGAGCGTGTTGTCCTTCTGACGAGGAGTATACGCACCATAATAGGAATTACAACAATCAGTAATGACCACACTGAGACGTGCTCCTTTCGCCTTGATGGCATTATAGATATCTGTCGTTGCCACATAATGACCTTGGACATTATCATTAGGTCCTATCATACAAATGTTAGGATACATGTCCTTTTGGTCATCCCAGCGGAATCCATGTCCATTGAAGCAGAAAAAGACAATATCGTTCTTGCCTGGCCGTATATTGGTGATAGCATTGGCAAGATTGCGCTTGTCGTATGCCCTGTTGGCTGTGATGTTGGTGATGCTGATTTCAATACCTAAGCATTGTGCAATGGCATTCAGCTCTTTGTTCAGAGCCAGATTATCATAGCGATCATCCTCACCAATATTCTTATCATAAGTGTCTGCTACAAGGATAGCCCACATCTTGCAGGGGGCACCATTGACTGTTTCGGTAGGTTTTGTGTTGACCTTTCCACTGTTACCTCCTTGCACAATGGCTTTGCCCATCACCTCCTCGTCTTCCTCTTCAAAGGTGTAAAAAGACTGATACTCGGCCTCTTGCTCCTCATTGGAGAAAGAAGCCAAAGTATCAATATCTTCCTGAGCACATGCAGCGATGGCTATACTTATGAATAATGTGAATACAAATGGGAACTTCATATTCCTGCCAATTACAACATTGCCTTGATCATCTTATCGAACTCTGCCTGTGACTGGGCACCGCTGTTCATCTGGATGTCTTCGCCACTGCAGAAGAAAATCGTTGGGAGACCATCAATGCCATAGAGTTGCAGCAACTCCTCGTTTTCATCAGCATTGACCTTGTAGAACTGCACCTTGCCCTTGTATTTCTTAGCCAACGCCTTCATGTAAGGGTCAATTTGTTTGCAGTAACCACACCAATCAGCCCAGAAGTCAACGACACAAGGACCCTCACCGATGTAAGTTTCATGATTTTTCTTAGAAGCAACCAATTGATAGAACTGCTTGGCATTGATGGCACGGCAAGTTCCATCACCCCAATTGGAGTAGGCAGCACCATCTTCGCCTGGTGCAACGTTGTTTGCATCATTGTTACTACTTTCTTCTGAATCTTCATAATACTCTTCAGTTTCTTCTTCTGTGAGTTCTGTCCCGTCCTCATCAGAGTCAAAGAAACAAGTGGCAATACCCAAAAGGATGAGGAAGCCGAAAATAACGCCTAAGGCTACTTTGAAAATTGTTTTCATGTTTTCTCTTTTTTATTGTTATTTGTTAATTCTAATCATTTTCATACCATGCTGTGCTTTGGTGTTCTGATTGTTCTCCGATCTTGCCGTAGCAGCAGCAAGAGCATTGTTCACCAAAACTTCCCAATCCGGAAGTTGATCAGAGAGTGCGCTCACTTGGCTGCGCAGACTCTCCAGAAGGCTCAAGGTGAAGAAACCGCCATTGACACCACACCAAGAAACTTCACCAGGACTGGCAGCAGTAGCAATTAGGCTACCACTGGCATCTACAAAGAGACGTTCCAGCTTCTTGACATCGAAGTTGTTATTGGAACGCGAGAACAGCGTGTTGGTGTTCACGATAGGCGTGGTTGCCCCGACCTCATTGTTGCAGCAATCGCTGAACACGAGACTAAGACGTGCTCCCTTGGTCACCAACTCCTTATAAATATCGCTCAGTGCCACATAATTCTTGACGGGGTCGTCATAACTGGTGGGACTGAGATCCATGTTGGGGTAATAGTCTTGCTGGTCATCAAAGCGGAAACCGTGACCAGTATAAACGAATATTACGACATCATTGTTGCTGGGATTGAAATTGCGTATCAGTTGGGCGAGGTTCTCTTTGCTGTAAGACTCTCCCCTGATGGTTTTGAGATCATATTTCATGCCCAATACCCTTGCAATGCCGCCAAACTCACTGCTGAGATTGACCATATCCTTCTCGCAAGCTGTGCCGATGTCACTGACATTGGTGTTAGCCACCACGATAAGGTGAAGTACTGATTCATTAGAGGAATCACCCATGTCCAGCGTATTTCCTCCTTCTCCTGGTGCCACGTTCTCCCCCTCTGAAGTCACTCCTCCCTGATTGTTGGTTCCGGTGCTGGTGAAGATGGGATCATCCACCGTCACCTCAATGTCTCGATGTGCATCCCCCTGAAGTTTCACGAGGTTAATACCATTGAGCAGCATCCTGTATTCTGGTTCGTTTTCTCCATAGAACTGAGATATGTAGTCTTCCGACATGTCTCCGAGGCTGATTTCACGAAAGTACTCAGTCTCTGTATATTGCTTGATTTTCTTGATATTATAGGTGACGTATGGCTTCTCGGTGATATCGCTGGCATCATCTTCCTGCCAAAACCATACGAAGATGGGGAACTTCTTTTCTAAGGGGTAATAGGCCATCATGCCCACATCTTCCTCATCCTCTTTATCTTCAACCATATTCACATATTGTGACTCGAAGACCAAACCTTCTTCCATCGAACTTGAAGAGATAAGTCTCATCTTGCAATTTTCGTCATCGTAATAAATCATCAACCCGAGGAACTCTTCCCCATCGTTGTCAGTGTAGTTTACTTCATAAAAAGTCTGTGCTTGGGAAGAAACAGCAAGGCACAGCATGACGAAAAGTGTGTAAAGTTTTTGCATATAATGGAAATACGAAAAGTGTAGCGTTCTGAAAAGAAAGAAGTTCGCTTGACCAGCAAGCAAACTTCCTCTTCTAAAGTATGATTCTTTGCTTTTTCTTATTAATAAAAAGTTAGGCTGAAAATTACATAAAGAACTTCTTAGCCTCCACGCGTGCCTGGAATGCCTCGTCAGTGTCCATCAGATAGATGATACCTTCAATCAGACCAAGGATACCTGGAATACCCGTCCAGCAAAGCAAGAGATAAACTACGCCTGGCATTGGGTTCTCCATGTAGAACTTGTGGATACCGAGCGAACCAACAAGGATTCCAAGAATACCAGCAACCATTTTATTCTTCATAATCGTCAATGTTTTCTCGCGGTTGAGAAATTGTTTTAGGTTTTTATTTGGAGAAACAGATGAACCGCCATCAGCTCCCCTTTTTGAATAGATTAGTCACTTTTCGTTGCAAATGTACAAACTTTTTTCATGAAACAAAAGGAAAAATGAAGAAAATCTTTGATAAAATGGACAATTTTAGTACTTTTGCCGAAAAATAGCGCCTCAGGTGCTTATGCACTATGCTTATACATCAACATTTCAACCGATTGATAGCCCTATTATTATTGGTTTTAGGGGGCTCTTCCACCTCATGGGTTGAAGGGCAAGAACTGAATTGTACCGTCAAGGTGGTTCACTCTCAAATTCAGGGCACCAGCACCGATGTTTTCGAGTCTTTAGAGAAAGCCATTACAGAATTCATGAACAACCGTTCTTGGACAGATTTGCAGTACCAGAAAGTTGAACGCATTGATTGTAATCTGAACATCACTGTCAAGAAGTATGATGAAAAGAGCGACATGTTTTCTTGCGAATTACTCTTCCAAGTGACGCGCCCGGTCTTCGATTCCAGCTACAACACCACCGTCTTCTCCATGCGTGACACGAATTTCTCATTCTCTTATAATCCTCAGGATGTCCTCGAGTTTAACATCAACAACATGGACAATAACCTGACAGCACTGCTGGCCTATTACGCTTATTTGTTCATTGGCATGGATTTGGACACCTTCTCTCCATTAGGTGGAACGGACATCTTGCATATGGTGGAGAGCATCGTGAACAATGCCCAGACAATGACAGTGCCGGGATGGAAAGCATTCGATGACTCGAGGAACCGTCACGCCATCATCAACGATTATATGGACTCCGCCATGGAGCCTTATCGTCAGATGCAGTACAAATATCACCGTCAAGGGCTCGATGAAATGGCACAGAATGCCGATCGTGGGCGTACTGCCATCACGGAGGCATTGGAGTTGCTGAAAGAGGCGAACAGCAATAAGCCCATCTCAGAGCTTCCCCAGATTTTCACGGACTTCAAGCGCGATGAAATCGTCAATATCTATACTGGACATGGGACAGAGAAGGAGCGTCAAACCGTCTATGACATCGTCTCCAACATCAATGCCAGCCAAAACACATATTGGAACAAGATTAAAAAATAATAAGGAGGAATAAGATTTCAGTCAAATGATTCGTCATTTACATATAGAAAACTACGCACTGATTGAGCATCTCGATATGGATTTCCACACGGGTTTCTCTGTAATCACAGGTGAAACAGGCGCTGGAAAATCCATCATTATTGGTGCTATAGGCTTGCTGCTGGGGCAACGGGCAGATTCCCGTTCCATCAAGGCAGAAGCCAAGCGGTGTGTGGTGGAAGCCACGTTCGACCTTTCCCAAGACTCCTTAAAGGATTTCTTTCAGGAGAACGACCTTGATTTCGATGACACAGAATGCATCATCCGTCGTGAACTCACGTCAACGGGCAAGTCACGCGCCTTCATCAACGACACGCCAGCATCTTTGACACAACTGAAAGAACTGGGGGAACAGCTTCTCGATGTCCATTCCCAGCACAAGAACCTGTTGTTGGGCAAGGAGGATTTCCAACTGAACGTACTCGACATCGTAGCCAACCATACGGAAACGCTCGATGCCTACAAGAAAGAATATCAAGCATACCGCCACCTATCCAAGCAGTTGGAAGAGGCTTTGGAAGAAGCGAAAGCCAGCAAGGAAGACGAGGATTATCTGCGATTCCAAGTCAATCAGTTGGCTGATGCCGACTTAAAGGATGGTGAACAGGAGGAATTGGAGGAAGAATCAGAAACCCTCGAACACGCAGAGGACATCAAGTCAGCCCTTTATACAGCCGCCAATCATCTACAATCTTCCAATGATGGCACCGATGCCTTGGGCTTGTTGAAGCAGTGCCTTTCTGAGATTCAATCGATTTCTTCAGTATATTCATCCGCAGAGGAATGGGCAGAACGCTTGGATTCCTGCTACATCGAATTAAAGGATCTCGCCGATGAATTGGAGAATCAGGCAGAAGATGTGGAATATAATCCGCAACGCCTGGAACAGGTGAACGAGCGTTTGGACACCATCTATACCTTGCAGAAGAAGCATGGGGTGGAAAGTGTAGAAGCCTTGCTGAACTTACAGACCGAGATGGAGGAGAAACTCCTTCGAATCACTAATTCCGACGAATTCATCGAACAACTTCGAGAGCAAGTGGCAACGCAGAAGGAACAGGCGCTTGCGTTGGCGAAGAAACTCTCCCAGTCCCGTGTATTCACTGCCAAGAGGGTGGAAAAAGAGATGGAAGAGCGCCTCTTGCCTTTGGGAATGCCCAATGTGCAGTTCAAATGCTCCGTTCAGGCGATTCCATCGGAACTTTCAACCACTGGATACGACCAAGTACAATTCCTCTTCAATGCCAATAAGAGTGGGGAACCTAAACCCGTCAGCCAGATTGCTTCTGGCGGTGAAATCGCCCGTGTGATGCTGTCACTCAAAGCACTCATTGCTGGTGCTGTCAAACTCCCAACCATCATCTTCGATGAAATCGACACAGGAGTGAGCGGTTCCATCGCGGAAAAGATGGCTCGCATGATGCAGGAGATGGGCGAACGCGGACGACAGGTCATCTCCATCACCCACCTGCCACAGATTGCCGCCTTGGGTACACATCATTATAAAGTATATAAGGAAGATACGGAGGATGCCACCCTGACTCATATCATCCCGTTGAACGAAGAACAGCGCATTGAAGAAATAGCCTGCATGCTCAGTGGCGAGCAGCTTACCCAAGCGGCGCTCGATAATGCCAAAACCCTATTAGGAAAATGAAAAGAAAGATTCTATATACATTCCTCTTGTGCTTGACTGCACTGGCTGCCTTTTCTCAGCCCAAGTTCGCCTCCAAGGTGGGCAAGGGCATCGTCTCCTTGAACACTTACGACCGTCAGGGTAATCTCTTGCATCAGGGTACTGCCGTCTATGTCGGAGCCAATGGTGAGGCTGTGGCAGATTACCGCCTGTTCAAGAACGCTTACCAAGCTTCCGTTATCGATGCCAGCGGCAAGCAGGCAGATGTGGATTACATCTTGGGTGCCGACGACACCTATTCAATGGTACGTTTTCATGTCAACACCAAGGGGAATGCGGTAGTACCCTCTGTCACTGCCACTCAACCGATGAGATCGGCTGTTTTTGTATTGGGACGTGTGGCTGGAGGTGCATTGTCAGATGCACAGGCAATCATTGCCGACACCGCGATGATTCAGAGCAAGTATGCCTATTATGGTTTGGACAAGGCCTTGGATGAATCCTTGATAGGTGCGCCTGTGTTCAATGAATCTGGTACCTTGGTGGGTATGCTCCATCCGCAGATAGGTGACAAGAACTACGTGCTCGACATCCGTTTTCACGAAGGGTTGAAGATACAGCCCTTCCCCACCAGCTCTGCTCAGGTGGCCTTGGGCAACATCTTCATCCCCAAGGCTTTGCCCAACACGCAGGAAGAAGCGTTGGTGTATCTCTACGCCAAGTCACGCTCAGCCAGCAATGAGGAATACATGGATATGGTCAATCGTTTTGTGGCCGCCTACCCCAAGAATGCCGAAGGCTATCTCCGTCGTGCCACACCGCTGATAGATCTGACCCGTTTCGACGAAGCGGACAAGGATTTGCAGCAATACCTTTCGTTGGTTGAGGACAAGGCTGTCGGCAACTACAATGTGGCATCGCTCATCTTCGACAAGCTCCGTCTGCAACCCGAGCCTGCTTATGAGAAGTGGAATGAGGATGTCGCCCTTCAGTATGTGGATAAGGCCCTGACTCTCAATACTTCCAAGCCAGAGGAAGAACAACGGCTGGAGAAGACGAGGTATCGCCTTCTAAAGGGACAGCTGTTGATGAACAAGCCTGATTATGATGGCGCATTGGCACTTTATGAAGAGCTAAACAACGAGAGCGGAGGGACTCCCACCTACCTCTATGCCATCAGCATGGCACGCGAGGGAAGGGGCGATTCCATCGAGGCTGTGATAGAACCCATCGACAGCGCCATCGCCA
>JAGAAZ010000028.1 GCA_017614895.1 Bacteroidaceae bacterium
ATGAGGTGAATCCACAGCGTAGAAGCAGCGGTTCTCAGTTCTATATCGTCTGGGGACAGGTCTATAACGAGGGACAGCTTCGTCAGTTCTCCAAGCAAATGAGAATGCAGAAAGTCCAAACGGTCTTCAATGACCTTGCTGCCAGTCATCGCGATGAAATCATGCAGATGCGTCGTGACAGGAATCGTGCTGGACTTCAGGAATTGCAAGAAAAACTGGTGGCAGAAGCTGAAAGCAAAGTCGGTAAGTCAGGAATAACAGACGAACAGCTGAAGATTTACTCAACCATCGGGGGCACTCCACACTTGGACGGTCAATACACAGTGTTTGGCGAGGTGGAAGAAGGTCTTGATGTCGTGGAAATGATCCAGAATTCAGCAACAGGACGTGGTGACAGACCCGTGGATGACATAGAAATGAAAATGGTAGTCATTGAATAAGCGTATGACGGAACAGGAAAAATGCAACGCAGGGCTGGAATACACCTATGCGGATGATGAACTGAGAGCACGTAAATGCCGTGCTATTCGTTGGTGTGAAGAGTACGATGCCATTGACGGAACGGATTTTGAAGCACAGTATGCCCAACTCCAGAAGATGTTAGGCAGTGTAGGCGAACGCGTGTGGATTGCCAAGACCTTCAATTGTGACTGCGGCAAAAACATCTTTATTGGCAATGACTTCACAGGTAATTTCAACTTGACCATCCTCGACATTCGAGAGGTCTATATTGGGAACCATGTGATGATTGGTCCGAACACCCTGATTACCACCGTAGGTCATCCCCTATCTCCAAAGTCACGACGTAATTATGGTGCTTTTGCAAAACCAGTCAGAATTGGCAATGATGTTTGGATTGGAGGAAATGTAACAATCCTCCCAGGCATCACCATTGGCAATAATGTGGTGATTGCTGCTGGTGCAGTCGTTACCAAAGACGTTCCAGACAACAGCCTGATTGGTGGAGTACCTGCCAAACTGATACGTAAACTCGAAAATGACGTGGAAGAATGAACTTAAAAGGCGAGAAGTAATGGTTTGATTGTACATTGTTTCTTAAACAGATGCCCTGAATCCCTCAAATAAGGGTTTCAGGGCTTCCGTGAAGGTCAATCGTACCAATGTTTACGTGTCTATCATTGCAATATTCTCTGATTGACATCTATGAATAAGAATTTGTTGTTTTTTCGCAATCTGAATTTAGTGAAATCCCTTCCCTTTTTGATGCTCATACATCCATTTACCGCCCTTGTCCAAGTTTTCAATCACAAATTGAACAATTGCTCCCGCAGGAATGTCCTTCGGTAATCTCTTCATGAGTAATGCAACAAGCTGACCTTTATTGGTGAATCCTATCTTTTCCTCTTCTGCAACAACTTTTCCCTTGTAAAATGCAGTTCCTCGAAGTAGATTGTTTTTGGAAATTCGATCTGTTTCCAACTTCTTTTCTTCCCTGCGCAACTCTTCCTTTCCTGGATTATCACTGAAGAATATAAAGTCAACAACCTTGTCATTCAATTCCCATGCGGGACTATAATCCTTTTTCACATATGTTTGGGTGACACGATGAGCAGAACCATGATTCATTGCAAATGCTACTGCTTGCCAATCCAACCCAAGCTCGTTGAATGCAATAGTTGCCCAAGTGTGACGGAAAGTTAGGATGCTATAGTCTTCTTCTTTGCTTAGCCCCATTATTTTCTGACAGATTTGCCTAATGCCGCTATTTACATTTGCGCAGAAACTTTCTTCCGTAGCGTACATTTCATGAAAACAAAATAATGGGTCTTTATTTTGTGACGATTTGTACTTCTTGAACAATGGCTTTATAATATCTGGTACGCGCATCTCCATATAGGCACGATCTTTTCTGCAATGTTTCGTCTTTGCTCTATTATAATGTATGATTCCATCATAGTAATCTTCTTTCTTAAGCTCATAAAGATCTGCGCAATACATACCACCGAGGCAAAAAGCCATTTTAGCCACATCACGACCAAATTCCATAAGTGACATGGCAAAAGGCTTTGTTGGTATTGGGCAAGAGAAAAATGTACGCATAGCATTAGGACTTTTTGCCTGTTTTACTGTGTCGTCCGATTGTGGAATGGTTATTCTTTCCCATGGATTGTACTTTATCCTTACAATTCCCTGCTCAGGAACATTCAGCTCTTTCATGGCATTTCGCCATATATGTCGTATGCATACGGGGTACATCTCCTTTGCCCTCTTTTTCCCATCTCGTACCATCGTGTTAATCCATGCATTAAGGCAGCTTTCTGTCAGCGACTGAAACATGAGTTCACAAGTTCCCATATATTTCTCCAGATGCTTTAGAGCAAGGGCGTAGTTTTTAGCAGTCCTTGGTTTGTCTATCTTTTCAATGTAAGAACGTGCATAACTACTGAAAGACACTTGAGATTCACTTACGGTTACATACTCGACTATGTCCTTTAGGCTCCAAATGGAGTAATTTACATGATTGAGTTTTTCCATCCATTCAAGAATCAGCGAACTACAATAACTCAGAACATAGGAATCTGTAATCTCAGATTTCGACTTGACATTTTGTGAGGAAACGACCTTTGAGGTTTTCCAAAATTGACACTGGCCATCAAACGTGAACCGGATGTACACTGCCCAGAAACCATCTTTTCGAGGTTTTTGAACTACGGGTTTCATTGATACTGTTTTCATAATTAAAATTTTTATAAGAAAAAACTCTTATATACTCTTATAATGTAAAACAGTTGTTCTTAAAATAACTTGTTCCAGAGCTAATCATTGGCGATTGGCACACGGAATGACGGCTATTTCGGGGGACTTATCATCGAAAAAACAAGTGGCTAAAGTGTTATATCATCACTTTAACCACTTGTAATTAACTAATTGTTTCTCAGCGCATTAAAACTCACTCTTCGACGGCTGCCTGCGCGGCTGCCAGACGTGCGATTGGCACACGGAATGGAGAACATGAAGCGTAGTTCATGCCTACCTTTGCGCAGAACTTCACGGATGTAGGTTCACCACCATGCTCACCACAGATACCTGTGCGCATGCCTGGACGAACTGCACGACCCTTTTCAACAGCCATCTTGATGAGCTGACCAACACCGTTCTGGTCGAGTACCTGGAATGGGTCAACCTTCAGGATCTTCTTCTCCAAGTAAACTGGGAGGAAGGAAGCGATGTCGTCACGAGAGTAACCGAAGGTCATCTGCGTGAGGTCGTTCGTACCGAATGAGAAGTATTCTGCCTCCTTGGCAATCTTGTCGGCTGTGAGGGCTGCACGTGGAATCTCAATCATCGTACCGATTTCGAATGGGATTTCAACGCCTTCCTCAGCGAAGACTTCCTTAGCCACCTTCTGGATGATTTCCTTCTGCTGCTTGAGCTCGTAGAGGATACCGATGAGTGGCACCATGATTTCAGGATGTGGGTCGAAGCCTTCCTTCTTCAGCTGGCAAGCTGCACCGAGGATGGCGCGAGTCTGCATCGCTGTGATTTCTGGGAAGGTGATACCGAGACGGCAACCACGATGACCGAGCATTGGGTTGTTCTCTGCGAGAGAAGCCACACGCTGCTGGATGACCTTGATGTCAACGCCCATAGCCTCTGCCATTTCCTGCTGACCCTTGAGATCGTGTGGAACGAACTCGTGGAGTGGTGGGTCAAGCAGACGGATGTTCACGTGGAGACCATCCATTGCCTTGAGGATTCCGTAGAAGTCAGCTTTCTGATATGGGAGCAACTTAGCAAGAGCCTTCTCACGACCTTCAACTGTGTCGGAGAGAATCATCTCACGCATCGCCACAATCTTCTGATCGTCGAAGAACATGTGCTCTGTACGAGTCAGACCGATACCCTTAGCACCGAATGCACGAGCAACCTGTGCGTCGTGTGGCGTATCAGCGTTAGTGCGTACCTGAAGCTTCGTGTATTTGTCGCAGAGATCCATGAGTGCCTTGAAGTCGCCTGAGAGTTCAGCTGCCTTCGTCTGGATTTCGCCTGCATACACCTGACCAGTAGAACCGTTCAGAGAGATGTAGTCGCCCTCCTTATAAGTAACGCCTTCGATTTCAACTGTCTTGCTCTTGTAGTCAACGTTGATAGCACCTGCACCAGATACGCAGCACTTACCCATACCACGAGCCACAACGGCAGCGTGAGAGGTCATACCACCACGAGCGGTGAGGATACCTTCAGCTGATGCCATACCTGCGAGGTCTTCAGGAGAAGTCTCGATACGTACCATGATCACCTTGTGACCATTTGCATGCCATTCCTGAGCGTCGTCAGCGTGGAACACAATCTGACCACAAGCTGCACCAGGAGATGCTGGAAGACCCTGAGTGATGACCTTTGCCTTCTTCAGCGCGTCCTTGTCAAATACTGGGTGGAGCAACTCGTCGAGCTTCTGAGGCTCGCAACGGAGAATAGCAGTCTTTTCATCGATGAGACCTTCGCGAACGAGATCCATCGCAATCTTCACCATAGCAGTACCGGTACGCTTACCGTTACGAGTCTGGAGGAACCAGAGCTTGCCTTCCTGAACGGTGAACTCCATATCCTGCATATCCTTGTAGTGCTTCTCCAGCTTGTCCTGAATGTCGTTCAGCTCAGCATAGAGGGCAGGCATAGCCTCTTCCATAGAAGGATACTTGGCTACGCGCTCTTCCTCAGAGATGCCAGCACGCTCAGCCCAACGCTGTGAACCAATCTTGGTGATCTGCTGTGGGGTACGGATACCAGCCACCACGTCTTCACCCTGTGCATTGATGAGGTACTCACCATTGAAGAGGTTTTCACCATTACCAGCGTCGCGAGAGAAGCAAACGCCTGTAGCGGAAGTGTCGCCCATGTTACCAAATACCATTGCCATCACAGACACAGCAGTACCCCACTCGTCTGGAATGCCTTCCATCTTACGATAGAGAATTGCACGCTCGTTCATCCAGCTGCGGAACACGGCGCAGATAGCACCCCAAAGCTGAACGATTGGGTCGGTTGGGAAGTCCTGACCTGTACGCTCCTTGATGGCCTTCTTGAAGAGTTCAACCAACTTCTTGAGAGACTCAACAGAGAGGTCCTTGTCGAGGGTCACACCCTGCTCTTCCTTCACTTTCTCGATAATTTCCTCGAATGGGTCGATGTCTTCCTTGTTCACTGGCTTGAGGCCAAGAACCACGTCACCGTACATCTGAACGAAACGGCGGTAAGAGTCATAAACAAAGTGTGGATTGCCAGTCTTCTTCACCATACCTTCAGCCACTTCGTCGTTCAGACCGAGGTTGAGGATGGTGTCCATCATACCAGGCATAGAAGCACGAGCACCAGAACGCACACTCACGAGCAATGGGTTGTTCACATCGCCAAACTTGCAGTTCATCAGTTTCTCCACATGAGCCACTGCTGCGTTCACTTCGTCCTGAAGCAGTTCCTTGATTTTCTCTTCTCCCACTTCATAGTACTCATTACAGCAATCTGTAGTGATTGTGAAGCCCGGAGGCACTGGCACACCAATGAGGTTCATCTCTGCAAGGTTCGCGCCCTTGCCACCGAGAGCCTCGCGCATCTGCGCATTACCTTCTGCTTGTCCGTTGCCGAAGGTGTAAACTCTTTTTTGAGCCATAACTTTCTTTTCTTTTTTAAGTTATTTAAGGTTATTAATCAATGTAAATCTCTTATCCATAAGAAGGAAAAACTCCGTTGTTCGGGAACCCGTCCCCTACGAATTTTGCAAAAATAATGGATTTTCTCCGAAGAAAAAAATTTTTCGCCATTTTTTTGACAAAAATAGTGATTATTTGTCTGAAAGCTTACGAATAAAGCCTTTCTTTATCTTCGGAATGCGTGGTCCCCTCTTCATATTCTCCTGTATCAACTCCTCTGTTTTATTATACATATTTTTGAATTGTTCCGTGATAAAATTCTGCACTCTCACCTCGACTGTTGGCATCCCTTCCTCGGTAGGAGACACGCACATCAATCCGTTGTGCACGATCTCCACTTCCACGTTCTGATCTGTCTGCATCGGGTCACCATCGTAGTGCACCACGCCAGGTCTTGAACGGTGGATGGTGGCCTTCTGACATTGGAAAGTCTTGATGCGCGAATTCTGTTCAATCGTACCATTGAAGAGCTGGATTGCCATCTGAGGTGCTTCGATGGCAAGGAAGGGCTCAATGATGGTCACATCCATCAATCCATCTCTGACTGAAGCAGAAGGGGCGATATAGGCGTTGTTGCCATATTGGGAAGCATTGGCGAAAGAGATGAGGAATGCCTTGTAAATTTGGTGAACCTCCTCCCCTTCCCTATTATTGACAATATCAAGATCGTATGTTTCTGGGTGATAGTTGAGGCTGCTGTTCAGCACATTTTCGATGTAGGAAACTGGTCCTCTCTTGCCTGACTCGGCAAAGCGCTGGGAGATGAAAGCGTCGAATCCCACGCCGCAGGTGCAGAAGAACGGGCGTTTGTTGACAAGTCCATAATCCATCAGCTGAGTGGAACCTTTGTTGATGATTTTGATGGCACTCAACGGGTCGGTCGGAATGCGCAGATGACGGGCAAGGCCATTTCCAGAGCCAGAAGGGATGATGGCAAGAGCCGTCTGTGTGTGGATGAGTCCCGTCGCCACTTCATTCACAGTTCCATCGCCACCAATCGCACACACGATGTCAGCCCCTTGCGCTGCAGCCTGTTTCGCCAGTTCCGTCGCATGTCCCTCATATTCTGTCTTCATCACTTCATGGTCATACAGTGCCTTGTCGAGATAGTCCTCTATCAGTTTTAGGACAAAGTTCTTTCCCGACGTTCCCGACACTGGGTTCACGATGAATATGATCTTCTTTTTTTCTGCCATAAATAGAATATACTTACTCTGCTTTTGGATACCTTTGGTCTCGCATTATATATAATAATGTGTATGCAATCTCCACTCATCAAAAAAGTACCCTTCTTGGAATTGCGCTGCAAAATTACGACTTTTTACGTCAATTTCTCAAATTAAGACCATGTTTTTTGTCTTTCTTGTTTTTTTTTCAGAAAAGATAAGAGTTAAACGGTCTTTTTTTACTACCTTTGCATCGTTTTTGTATTAACAATAGAAACTAATAATTACAAATAGCGTGTCTCTTTCGGTGTCGGCAGGGAACATTTTTCATGTGAGATGAAACGTTTCAACCGTTGACAACAAGCCGAAACGCACAATTTAACTATGGGTTTATTACAAGAAAGAATGAGTAAGTATAGAGAGCCGCAGAAGTATATCAATGCGGGTGTCTATCCTTATTTCAGAGAAATTGACAGCCATCAGGACACAGAGGTGATGATGAGCGGGAAGCGGGTTCTTATGTTTGGCTCAAATTCTTATATGGGTCTTACTTATGACAAGCGCATTTGCGAGGCAGCTATCAACGCTATCAAGAAATACGGCACGGGATGTGCTGGCTCACGTTTCCTGAATGGTACGCTTGACCTCCATATCCAGCTTGAAAAGGAACTTGCAGATTTTGTGGGTAAAGATGAAGCGTTGGTTTACTCGACTGGTTTTACAGTAAATTCTGGCGTTGTATCTTGTCTGACAGGCAGAAATGACTACATTATTGGTGACGACCGTGACCACGCATCCATTGTTGATGGACGCCGTCTCTCGTTCTCCCAATTCTTCCATTACAAACACAACGACATGGAAGATCTTGAACATCAGCTGATGCGATGCAATGCTGATGCACTGAAACTGATTGTTATCGATGGTCTCTTCTCGATGGAAGGTGACCTTGCCAAACTCCCCGAAATCATTGAATTGAAGAAGAAGTACAACGCCACTGTGATGGTGGATGAAGCACATGGACTCGGTGTGTTTGGTAAGCAAGGACGTGGTGTCTGCAATCACTTTGGTGTGACGGATGATGTGGATCTCATCATGGGTACCTTCTCCAAGAGTCTTGCGTCTATCGGTGGTTTCATTGCTTCTGATAGCGACACAATCAACTGGCTCCGTCACAACAGCCGCACGTACATCTTCAGTGCATCTAACACTCCTGCAGCAACGGCTGCTGCTCTGGAAGCAATTCACATCCTCAAGTCAGAGCCTGAGCGTCAGGAGAATCTTTGGAAGACGACCAACTACGCCCTCGAGCAGTTTAAGCAGGCAGGCTTTGAGATTGGCGACACAGAGAGTCCTATCATTCCATTGTATGTACGCGATGCCTTCAAGACTTTCCAAGTTACTAAGTTGGCATTCGATAAGGGTGTGTTTGTCAATTCTGTTGTTCCACCAGCTTGCGCTCCACAGGACACACTGATCCGTGTGGCACTTATGGCAACCCACACCAAAGAGCAGGTTGACCGCTGCGTAGCCATTCTTGTGGATACCTTCAAAGAACTGGGACTTCTCAAATAATTAAAATTCAAAAATTGTAGAATTGAAGAATTGAAGTTGCCTTTCGGTTGGTTCATACATCGTGATTGGAAAAACTTCAATTCTTCAATTTTTCAATTCTGCAACTTTACAATATGCTTACACTTAAACTCATCACAGAAGAGACCGAACGTGTCATCAAAGGTCTCGAGAAGAAGCACTTTCAAGGTGCAAAAGAAGCTGTCGAACAGGCTATCGCCATTGACAAAAAGCGTCGTGAAGCACAAACCAAACTCGATGCCATCCTTGCTGAGAGCAAGAAATATGCCGCTCAGATTGGTCAGTTGATGAAAGCAGGCAAGAAGGACGAGGCAGAAGCAGCGAAGGCTGAGGTGGCAAAACTCAAAGCATCTGCCGCTGAACTCGAAACAGTAAAAGCCAATGCAGAGCAAGAACTGACAGCTCATCTCTGCACCATCCCTAATATCCCCTATGATGAAGTGCCAGAAGGCTCATGTGCAGAAGATAACGTGGTAGTGAAATCCTCCTTGCGCGAATGCAAGCCTGGTGATACTGTAGGCAATTGGGACACGATTCCCAACAATGGTAATGCCAAGCTTCCTCATTGGGAACTTGCCAAGAAATACAACCTCATTGACTTCGACCTTGGTGTGAAAATCACGGGTGCTGGTTTCCCTGTCTATATTGGCAAGGGTGCACAACTCCAACGTGCCCTCATCAATTTCTTCCTTGCCGAAGCCAACAAGGCTGGTTATACAGAAATTATGCCTCCGACGGTGGTGAACACTGCTTCAGGATACGGAACAGGTCAGTTGCCTGACAAGGAAGGTCAGATGTACCACTGCGAGGTGGATGACCTCTACCTGATCCCAACCGCAGAGGTGCCTGTAACCAACATCTATCGTGACGTCATTCTCGACGAGAAAGATCTTCCCATCAAGAACTGTGCTTACACACAGTGTTTCCGACGCGAAGCTGGTTCATACGGCAAGGATGTACGTGGTTTGAATCGTTTGCATGAGTTCTCGAAGATTGAGATTGTGCGCATTGATAAGCCAGAACACTCCAAGGAAAGTCACAAGGAAATGCTTGACCATGTAGAGGGACTCTTGAAGAAGCTCGAACTCCCCTACCGCATCCTTCGTCTTTGTGGTGGCGACCAGAGTTTCACTTCTGCTATCTGCTACGACTTCGAAGTTTATAGTGAAGCTCAAGGACGTTGGCTTGAGGTCAGCTCTGTCAGCAACTTCGACACCTATCAGGCAAACCGCCTCAAATGTCGCTACCGTAATGCAGACAAGAAGGTGCAGCTCTGCCACACCCTCAACGGCTCAGCTCTCGCCCTCCCCCGTATCGTTGCTTCCATCCTCGAAGACAACCAGACGCCCGAAGGCATCCGCATTCCAAAGGCACTCGTGCCATACACTGGCTTCGAGATGATTGATTAAGAAAGGAAATCAATTTCAATTGGTGCAGTAAAAAACACCATTGAAACTATTCAAAATAAAAATTCAGGGGCACTTCCAACGAAGCGCCCCTGATATTTTTATAATCTGTAAAACTTCTTACGAGAGGAATCCAAGCAGCACACCAGCCGCTACAGCGGAGCCGATCACACCAGCTACATTTGGACCCATAGCGTGCATAAGCAGGTAGTTGTGGGGATCTGCCTTCAAACCTTCATTCTGAGAGATGCGAGCCGCCATTGGAACAGCAGACACACCAGCATTACCGATGAGCGGATTAATCTTCTGGCTCTTCGGGAGGAAGAGGTTCATGATGTGAACGAAGATAACGCCACTGGCAGTTGCAACCACGAATGCACATGCACCGATGATGAAGATAAAGATGGTGTTCCATGTAAGGAATTCAGATGCCTGAGTGGAGCAACCCACTGTAAGACCGAGCAGCATGACCACAATATCGTTCAATGCGCTACCAGCAGTCTTAGCGAGACGAGTTGTCTTGGTGGATTCTTTCAGCAAGTTACCGAAGAACAACATACCAAGAAGTGGCAGGCCTGATGGAACAATGAAGGTTGTGATGAGCAAGCCAACGATTGGGAAGAGCATCTTCTCAGTCTGGCTGACCTGACGAGCAGGCTTCATCTTGATGAGACGCTGTTGCTTGGTAGTGAGCAACTTCATGATACCAGGCTGAATCACTGGAACCAGTGCCATATAAGAGTAGGCACACACAGCGATAGCACCCATCAGGTTTGGACTCAGCTTGCTGGACAGGAAGATGGCGGTAGGACCATCAGCACCACCAATGATAGCGATACCAGCAGCCTGACTAGGCTCGAAGCCCAATGCAAGAGCAACCATGTAGGCACCAAAGATACCAAACTGGGCAGCTGCACCAATCAGCATCAATTTCGGATTGGCGATAAGGGCAGAGAAATCTGTCATCGCACCAATACCAAGGAACACAAGAGGAGGATACCAGCCGAGACGAACACCTTGATAGAAGATGTTGAGCACGGAGTTGTCCTCGTAAAGACCTATTTCAAGACCAGCATCCTTGAAGGGAATATTTCCCAAGATGATGCCGAGGCCTATCGGAATGAGAAGCAGGGGCTCGAAGTCCTTGGCAATGGCAAGCCAGATGAAGAAGGCACCCACAGCAATCATGATGATGTTGGCCCATTCAACATTAGCAAAACCAGTATATGTCAGGAAGTCAACGAGTTTTGTCCCGATGAAGTCCATTGTAGAAACACTTTCGAGTAACATCATAGTTATTTACGATTTGACGATTGACAATTTACTATTATGTTACGCAATAGTGACGAGGATGGCACCTTCCATAACTGTGTCACCCTTCTGAACCTTCACTTCCTGAACTTTACCATCGCGGTCTGAATCGATGTTATTCTCCATCTTCATGGCCTCGAGCACAACAACGGTTTCACCCTTCTTGACTGCCTGTCCAACTGTAACCTTGATGTCGTTGATGGTACCTGGAAGTGGAGCACGAACGGCAGAAACACCTGATTCGACAGCCTCGAGCTTCTCTTTAGGAGCCTCGATGGTCTTAACGGGAGCGGCAACAGCACGCACCACTGGTTTAGGCTGAGCAACAGGCTTCTCAAGTTCCACTTCGAACTCGATGCCGTTGACCTCAACCTTTGCGATGTTCTCTTCAATGCCCTGAATCTTCACATTGTAAGGAGCACCTTTAATCTTATAATTATATTCTTTCATTGTCTTTGATGAATTTTAGTTTGCTGAATGAAGTTGTGGAGTCACACGGAGTTCGTGGCTCTTGTCTGCCCATGTGGTAGATGTCTGGTTGATAGTCAGAACACCTGACTCAAGGTCGTGCGTGCCACCGAAGTATTCGTGGAGCGCCAGACCGATAACAGCGGCGTATGTTTCCATATCAACACCTTTCGTCTCAGTCGTACCTTGCTTGGCCATCTCAACCACCTTGACTGCCTGCTCATGAATGGCACGAATGGCACGAACGCGAGCCAACTTGGCAGCACGGTTCATCGCCCAACCAAAGATGTGGAAGAACACAAAGAGCAGGATGAGACAAGAGAACACAACACCCATACACATGAGCGTCATAGCGATACCATGAGGATCTTTCTCCTTGAACTCTTTAATCTTGTCATTGTGGTAGGCAACGTTGGGTGCATTCGGTGTCACCTTATCTGCCTCCAGTACTTGCCACTCTGCATCGTTGATACGAGCGTAGCTTGAACCAGCAGGAAGTGCCTCTACACGGACTGAGTCGAGCAGATCAACAGCATTGCCATCGAAAAGATACACTGTGAATGCTTCATTGACAGGAAGCGTGAAGTTCAGGTGAAGCGTACCACGATTGGTCTTGCCGTCAGCAAAGAACGTGATGCGTTGCTTGGCTGAAAGCGAAGTGCGTGGGTCGCCAGCAGGAATGAGCGACATGAGCTTTTCACGCTCAGGCGCAGACATGCTTTTGTCGAGCACAGCAGGATTAATGGTGAGGAAGCAGTTTCTTATGTCGTGAGTGGAATAAGAAGTGTTCTCAATCTCAATCCATGAAGCGGGCTGACCATATTCATCCACATAGCTTGCCTGCTTCTCGCAGGTTGCAGAGGCAGAATCACCCATGCAGCACGCAGGTGTGTGAACATAGACTTCATTCAGTTTGAAGTCATGCGCACCCTGTGCGAAGGCAGCAGAAGAAGCGATGAGGAATGAGATAACTGATAATAACTTTCTCATAATGCTTACAATGGAATGTTACCGTGCTTCTTAGCAGGATTAGTAAGTGACTTGTTTGCCAACTGCTCGAGGGCGCGGATGACACGGAAACGAGTGTTGCGTGGTTCGATGACATCATCGATGTAACCATACTTGGCAGCCTGGTAAGGATTAGCGAAGAGCTTGGAGTATTCCTCCTCCTTCTCTGCAATGAATGCCTTAGCATCACCACCTTCTTCCTTGATCTGCTTAGCCTCACGTGCATAGAGCACTGCGGCAGCACCACTGGCACCCATCACAGCGATTTCGGCAGATGGCCAAGCGTAGTTGATGTCACCACGAAGCTGCTTACAAGACATCACGATGTGAGA
>JAGAAZ010000029.1 GCA_017614895.1 Bacteroidaceae bacterium
ACCGTCGAAGCCGTCGATGCTGCTTTCGATGAACTGCGACAGATGTGGGACGGATTGCTGTCAAAATACGCTGTCCAGAGCAGCGATGAACGCCTGAACCGCATGGTGAACATCTGGAACCAATATCAATGCATGATCACCTTCAACTTCTCACGTTCAGCCTCTTTCTTCGAGAGCGGTGTGGGACGAGGCATGGGCTTCAGAGACAGCAACCAAGACCTGGTGGGCTTCGTGCATCAAGTGCCAAGCCGTGCCCGTCAGCGCATCATCGACATCGCTTCCACACAATTCCCTGATGGTGGATGCTACCATCAGTACCAGCCCCTCACGAAACGTGGCAACAACGACATCGGTGGTGGATTCAACGACGACCCTTGCTGGCTCATCTTTGGCACTGTGGCATACATCAAGGAGACTGGCGACTACAGCATCCTCGACGAGATGGTGCCCTTCGACAACCAGCCAGGCTCTGAAGTGACCCTCTTCGAGCATCTGCGCATCTCCTTCAATCATGTGGTGAACAATCTGGGTCCTCATGCGTTGCCACTCATCGGTCGTGCCGACTGGAACGACTGCCTCAACCTGAACTGCTTCTCGTGGGATCCCAACGAAAGTTTCCAGACCACAGAGAACAACAGCGAGGGTTCGAAGGCTGAAAGTCTGATGATTGCAGGCTTGTTCGTGCTGACAGGTAAGCAGTATGTGGAACTGTGCGACAAGCTCTCGAAGAACTCGGAGAAATCAGAATACTCAGAAGAAGCACTCCGTGCCCAACGCTGCATCGACGCGATGGTGGAAGCTGTGAAGAAACACGGCTGGGACGGCGAATGGTATCTGCGTGCCTACGACTACTACGGCAACAAGATTGGCTCGAACGAGAATGAAGAGGGAAAGATCTTCATCGAGTCGCAGGGTTTCTGCACGATGGCTGGCATCGGTATGGAAGAGGGAATGGTGGACAAAGCACTCGACTCCTGCAAGCGTCTCCTCGACTCACCTCACGGTATGGTGCTCAATCATCCTGCCTTCACCCGCTATCATGTAGAAATGGGCGAAATCTCCTCTTACCCAGCAGGTTACAAAGAGAATGCAGGCATCTTCTGCCACAACAACCCTTGGGTCATCATTGGCGAAACAGTAGCCAGTCGAGGCAACGATGCTTGGGAACACTACACCAAGATTTGTCCTGCATGGATAGAAGACCAGCAACTGCACAAGGTGGAGCCCTACGTCTATTGCCAGATGGTGGCAGGCAAGGATGCCGCGAAGCCAGGCGAAGGCAAGAACTCATGGCTCACGGGCACAGCTGCCTGGAACTGGATCACCATCACCCAATACATCTTGGGCATCAAACCCACCTACGACGGTTTGGAAATTGATCCCTGCATCCCCTCAACACTCAAGGAATACACCGTTCATCGCGAACTCCGTGATGCCACGTTCGACATCACCGTCCAGAATCCTGATGGCAAACAACGTGGCGTGACCTCCATCACTGTCGATGGTCAACCCATCAATGGTCAAGTCATCCAAGCGACACCAGGTCGTCATCAAGTGACAGTTACAATGTAGTTCAACCAATAAATACCAAAACAATGGCAAAACTAAGCGAAAAGATAGGTTACGGAATGGGCGACATGTCCAGTTCCATGTTCTGGAAAATCTTCTCCTACTATCTTCCCATCTTCTACAGCGACATCTTCGGGCTCACCCTCGCACAGACAGCCACGCTGATGTTCGTCACCCGATGCTGGGACGGCATTTCCGACCCCCTGATGGGCGTGATTGCCGACCGCACCCAAACGCGTTGGGGTAAATACCGCCCCTACCTCCTGTGGTTTGCGGCACCCTTCGCCATCGCAGGCATCCTCCTCTTCACCACGCCCGAAGTGGGCAATCAGGTGGACTATCAAGGCAGGCTCATCTATGCCTACATCACCTACATCCTCATGATGACGGTCTATACCTGCATCAATGTGCCCTACGCCTCCATGCTCGGTGTGGTGACCAGCGACACGCAAGAAAAGACCGTATTCAGCAGCTACCGCATGTTCTTTGCCTACGGAGGCTCCTTCATCGCCCTGTTCGCATGGGAACCCCTCTGCGACTTCTTCACCAAGTATCAGCCCCTGTCAAAAGTGGAGAGCAATGCCGACGCATGGCAAGGAGCCATGATTGTGATTGCCACCGTCTGCTTCCTGCTCTTCATCAGCAGCTTCCTGCTCACCCGCGAGCACGTGAAAGTAAAGCAGAATGCCAGTCTGGGCAACGACTTTAAGTATCTGCTGCGCAACCTCCCCTGGTGGATCATCACGGGTGGCGCACTCTGCACCAACCTCTTCAACACCGTTCGTGGAGCCACTGTGGCTTACTACTTCAAATACTACATAGGAGAAAATGCCCACATCAACCTCGGTGTGGCTGAATTCCTCTTCTTTGCAGGACTATTCCTCGCCGTTGGTGAAGTCTGCAACATGGTGGGCGTCGTGAGCGCCGTTCCCCTGAGCAAACGTCTGGGCAAGAAATCTACCTTCATCCTTTCAGCCATCGCTATGGCGATCTTCAGCATCCTGTTCTTCTATGTACCGATGAACAATGCTGGATTCATCCTCATGCTCCTGTTCCAGATACTCATCAGCCTCTTCACAGGCATTGTCAGCCCACTCGTATGGAGCATGTACGCCGATGTGGCCGACTACTCCACTGCGACCAACGGCACCTCCTCCACGGCACTCATCTTCTCCAGCGGCTCTATGGCACAGAAGTTTGGCGGAGCCATTGCAGGAGCAGCCGTGCTGATGCTCTTCGACGCCTTCGGACTCGTCCCCAATGCCGCGTCACAGACCGACACAGCCCTGCTGGGCATGCAGCTCACCATGAGCTACATACCTGCCGCCATCGCCATCATCATGGCCCTGATCATCTGCATCTACCCATTGACCACCCATCGGATGCAGCAGATCACCCAAGAACTGGGCGCAGCTTCCCATTCATAACCGTGCAACGGAAACATCAATCAATCATCAATATCTAACAACTAAATCATTATGAGAAAAATTTTCACTCTCTTAGCACTGAGCCTCTGCTCAGCCATCAGTCTTCATGCCGAAGAAACCACCTTGTGGGAAGGCGATTACAACGTGTCGTGGGCACTACCCGACGGCGACCCCAACAAGGAATGGAAGGAACTCGGCCAAGCCGACTTCGCCGCCTTCGAAGTGGGGCAGGTGCTCTTCTTCTATTTCACATCCGTGACAGAAGCTGAGTACCATGCGTACAAATTCGACAACTGGTCATGGGAAGCACTTCCAGGACAGGCACAGGTCGATTTCTCAGGCGACGTGAAGGTCACCTTCACCGTCACACAGGAAATTAAAGACGCCATCGCAGCCAACGGATTTGCACTTCATGGTCACGGCTACCATGTAGTGAAAGTGACGACTGGCACTCCAGAGGAAGAAGAAGTGATCGCAGATCTCTCCCCCGTCCTCCTTTGGGCAGGCGAAGCCACCATCGACGGCTGGGGAGCCAACTCCCTGGTACTGACTGCCGATAGCGAAGGTTTCGACGTATTTGCTACGACACTGACCACCGCATGTAACCTCTATTTCCTGCTGGAGAACACCTCCTCGTGCGACTTCCGCATCGCTGGTCAGTGGGGCGACTGGGCTACAACAGCCTATCCTTCCGATGGCTACAACCACATGCAGGCACTCGATGCCGACAATGTGGTGAAAGTGACACTGACAGAGGATTTCATCACTCAGGCATTCGTCAACAAGGGAGGTGTATCCTTCTGGGGCAACGGCGGTTTCAAAATAAAAGCCATCGCAACCACTAAAGATGCGCTCGACCAAACTACTAAAATCAGTTCTGTCCATTCATTAGTCTCAGAAAAGAACGGTCACCTTCTCAACGGAATCCGTGCAGGCAAACCCATGAATGGCTTCTACATTCTGGAGGGCAAGAAATACTATGCCCGTTAAGGAATCGCATCAAGAAATAGCATTCAAACATAACTCACCAATATCAACAATTTATGAAAACAATCTATCAAAGAATGGTTCGTATGGCAGTGGCCTGCACCTTCATGTTAGGAGTGGGACTGATACCTGCTTCTGCACAGAATGTGTTGGGCGGCACAGCAAACGAACAAACAACCAAAATCTATGGTACTGTAACTGATGGTGTGGAAACCATCATCGGTGCCAATGTGAAAGTGAAAGGGCAAAGCGTTGGAACATTGACCGACATGGACGGCCGCTTCCAACTTGACGTGGAACCTGGCACAGAACTCGTCATCAGCTACATTGGCTACGAAGAAGTGACCGTGAAGGCTGCTCCCAACATGACCATCGTGCTGAAAGAGGACAGCAAGGCACTGAGCGAGGTGGTAGTAACAGCCCTCGGCATTCAACGTGAACGTAAAGCCTTAGGTTATGCCCTCTCAGAAGTGAAAGGCGAAGAACTGACCAAAGCCAAAGAAACCAATGTGATGAACTCGTTGGCAGGTAAAGTGGCAGGTCTGGTGGTGAACCAAACTGCAGGTGGCGCATCAGGCTCCACACGAGTACTGCTGAGAGGTAATACCGAAATGACCGGCAACAACCAACCCCTCTACGTGATTGACGGTGTGCCATTGGACAACACCAATTTCGGTAGTGCAGGTACAGAGGGTGGATATGATCTTGGTGATGGCATCTCCGCCATCAATCCTGATGACATCGAAAACATGACCGTACTGAAAGGCCCTGCTGCTGCTGCCCTCTATGGTAGCCGTGCATCACACGGTGTGATACTCATCACCACAAAGAAAGCAGAGAAAGACCGAGTAAGTCTGGAATACAACGGTTCGTTCACCATCGATACACAGCTTGCCAAGTGGGACAATATCCAGCAGGTGTATGGTATGGGTTATGGAGGTCAGTACTCGAAGACCGCTGTTTCCGGTACAAACATGAGTTGGGGTCCCAAGGCCGATGACGTGCTGGTGGAGTACTTCGACAAAGAGAAGCGTCCTTTCCTCATGTACCCCAACAACACCTCTTCCTTCTTCCGCACAGGTCTCACGGCACAGAACACCGCGATTCTTTCCGTCAATTCAGGGAAGACGGGTATGCGCTTCTCTGTGACAGATATGCGCAACAAGGACATTCTGCCCAACACGCACATGAGTCGTGACAACTTCAACTTGCGTGTGAACACATCGGCAGGTCCTGTCGATTTCGACTTCACCGCCAACTACACCCGTGAGGACGTGAAGAACCGTCCTGCATTGGGCGACTCACAGAGCAACGTGGGTAAGAACCTGATGACACTGGCAGGCACCTACAACCAAGCATGGCTGCAGCACTATGAAACCAGTGAGGGCGACTATGCCAACTGGAACGGTAACGACCAATATAACAAAAACCCATATTGGGATCTGTATAAGAACAAGAACACGACAGAGAAGGACGTGTTCCGTTTGACGGGTAAAGCCATCTGGAACATCAATGAGTATGTGAAGTTACAAGGAACTATCGGAACGGACATCAACAACATGAGTTTCCAGGACTTCACGGCAAAGACCACCCCTGGTAAGGCGGCAGGACAGTTGCAGGAGCAACTCTTCAACAACCGTACACTCAATGCCGAACTGCTGGCGCTATACAACCGTTCGTTCGGTGACTTCGACATCAATGCGACTCTGGGCGGCAACATCTTCAAGGTGAACAACAAGACCAACATCCTGACGGGTATGAACCAGCAGATGAAGGACATCGTGGCCATCATGAATTATGGCGAACAGAGCATTCAGCAGAACACCTACAAGAAGCAAATCAACTCGCTCTACGGTTCTGCCAGTGTAGGATATCTCCACACCTACTATCTGGAAGGAACCCTGCGCCGCGACCAGTCATCCACCCTGCCCACTCAGCACAATGTCTATGTCTATCCATCGTTCTCGGGCAGCTTCATCTTCTCGGAGTTCATCAAGAACAAGAAGATCATCAATTACGGTAAGGTGCGTGCTTCTTGGGCACAGGTGGGTAGTGACACCGACCCCTACCAATTGGCACTCAACTACACCACGGGCAAGTACTCCTACTCGGGCTACACGATTGGTATGATCAACAACACCACGCAGCCCAACAAGGACTTGAAACCCACCCGCACCAACAGCTATGAATTGGGTCTGGAGATGAAGTTCTTCAACAATCGTCTTAATCTGGATGTGACTTATTACAACCAAGTATCAAAGAATCAGATTATCGGTCTGGCATCGTCAGCCACGTCGGGTTACCAATACCGCCTTATCAATGCAGGTAAGATAGAAAACAAGGGTATAGAAGTGGCGCTAAACGGACGAGTGTTACAAGTGAAGGACTTTGCCTGGGATGCAGGTGTGAACTTCTCCAAGAACTCCAACAAGGTGCGTGAGCTGACCGACGGAATGGACTATTTCGAACTGGAGAAGGCTACCTGGTGCGGTGTGAGCGTCGGTGCAGAAGTGGGCAAGAACTACGGCAGCATCGTGGGTAAGGACTTCAAGCGTAACGCCCAGGGACAGGTAATCATCAATCCAGAGAGCGGTCTGCCCTTCATCGACGACGATACGAAGACGCTCGGCAATGCATCGTGGGACTGGACTGGCGGTTTCTACCACACGTTCACCTACAAGAACTTCCGTCTCTCTGCTGGCTTCGACGTGAAAGTTGGTGCCGACCTCTTCTCCATGTCCATGCGTTCAGCTTACCAGACGGGTAAAGCAAAGGAGACACTCGCAGGTCGTGAGGAGTGGTATCGCTCAGAGGAAGCTCGTCAGGCTTCAGGCATGACTATCTCCGAGTGGCGTGATGCAGGCAAATGTGAGGGCTATGTAGTGCCTGGCGTCATCGAAAATAGTGACGGGACCTACACGCAGAACACCATTCCTGTGAACCCAGAGGCATACTGGAAGAGTGCTGCTGACAATGCACCTTCCATGTTCATCTACGACAACTCCTACGTGAAGTGCCGCGAAATCACTTTCGGCTACAACTTCCCTGAGAAGTGGTTGGGCAAGAGCGTCAAGTCGCTGAGTGTGTCGTTTGTGGCACGCAACCCCTTCATTGTATGGAAGCGCATTCCGAACATCGACCCAGACTCTGGCTACAACACCTCTGGTCTCGGACTGGAGTATGGCTCCCTGCCATCTCGCCGCAGCTATGGTCTTAACGTGAACGTGAAGTTTTAATGGATAATAGAATATGAAGATTATGATGAAAATAGATATCAAAAAAGTCTTAGGCGCTGGTTTGGTGGTGTTGGGTATGACTGCAACCTTGACAGCCTGCAGCGACGGTTATATGAGAGACTTGAACACGGATGAGTCGAAGGCTTCGTCACTCGACCCGAATTCGCAATTGACCACAGCCCTGTTGCAGACTTACGGCGACTTTGGGTTGATGGACACTTACCGCAGTTATATCACAGGATTCACCCAGCATTTGGCAGGCGGATGGAACGTGTCGAATTATGCCGGCAGTGTACATGCCAATGATGACCAGATGCGTCTGATCTGGGATCAGTACTATAGCATTGCCATCAAGAATTTGGTGGATGCCATTGCCAATACAGAAGATAGCAAGAATCTGAACGCAGTTTTGCGTATCCATCGCGTTTATCTGATGTCGGTACTCACCGACACCTACGGCGATGTGCCTTGCACAGAGGCTGGTAAGGGCTACACGGAAGGCATCGCCAATCCGAAGTATGATACACAGGAAGAAATCTATGACTTCTTCTTCGAGGAACTGGCGGCGTGTGTGGCTCAGTTGGGCACTGGCACGGATGTGATCAGTGGTGACGTGACGGCCTATGGCGGTGACACCAATGCATGGAAACGTTATGCGAATTCTCTGCGTATGCGTTTCGCCATGCGCATCAGTGACGTAAATCCGACAAAAGCGCAGGAAGAGTTTGAAAAGGCGGTGGCTGCTGATGGTGGTTACATCAAATCGGCAGATCAGGATGCCTACGTTGTCTATACCGACAGTCCGTTCACCCTCTACGACGGATCGCGCGAACAGGACTTCCGCGTGAATGCCTTGGGTGAGATTCTCTACGGACAAGACCCATCCTCGCCTACGTTCATTTGCACGACGTTCTTCAACATCATGAACGATGCCAACGACCCTCGTCTCTATCGCATCTGCCGCCATTACATCAATGTGAGTCGCAGTGAGATTGAGGCTGATAGAGAGGGTAATATTGACCTGACCGATGAAGTACTGGCCTATCTGAAACGTGCAAACGACGTGGAGCATCCTTGTGACCCAGGTGCCGCATGGTGGAACAATTGGGTGAACGCTCCTGCCAATTCTGAAATCCCCACGTTGGAGAATTTGGTGAAGCAGTATCCTGAAGTGGGCTACGACGGCAATAATTTCCCAGCACGCATGATGCGTCCCTTCCTTTCCATCGATTTTGAACAGGCTTCTCGTCCAGGTTTCCTCATCACTTCAGCCGAAGTGGAGTACCTGCTGGCCGAGGCGAAATCGAAGGGTTGGAATGTGAGCGGCGATGTACAAAGCCACTTCGAAGCAGGTATCAAGGCATCGATGCAGTTGTTGAACGACCACTACTTAAGTTCTGCCCGCAAGATTACTGACGACGAGATTTCCAACTACATCGCAGGTATCATCGCCACCGACACACTCAGGAATAATGCACGTGCGGCCATCAACACCCAAGCATGGATTCTGCACCTGATGAATCCTGCTGAAGCGTAGGCCAATATGCGTCGCTCGGACTATCCCGTAGTGATGGACCGTACGAAGCTGGAGAAGTTTGAGAAAGACTTCACCTATGATGACAAGAACCTCGAGACCCCTGTCCGCCTTCGTTACCCCATCTTGGAAGGTAAGTACAACAGCGAGAATTACAATGCAGCTATCCAGCGAATGGGTGGCAGTGATGACTGGCACAAGCGCATGTGGTGGGACAAGAGTGACATCAACGTTAAATAACCGAAAAAGGAGATTGAAACATGAAAAGTATGAAGATTTATAGATATATGCTTACCGTTGCATTGGTAAGTTTCGGTGTGGCAGCAGCCCTGACCAGCTGTTCGAGTGATGACGATCCGTTCTTCACCGCCACAGAGAACGATGCACCACGCATCCTGAATACGGACATTCCTGAGTGGAGCAAGGGCGAACCAGGCACGCTGATGTCCATCGAGCGCACCACGAACTTCACGTTCGATGTGGTGACGACGCCCAAGCGCTACACAACCGTCACGTGGTGGCTGGACGGGGAGAAGATTTTCGAAGGTGACTCCATCGACATGCCCCTGTTGGCAGGTGACCACCTGCTGAAGATTGTGGCGACAACGACGAAGGGACTGTCCACGTCGCGTACCACAAAGCTGATTGTACGTCCTTTGGATACTGACCCAGCACTGGCGAGCGATGCGAAGTCGCGTTGGCTCACCGTGGGGGAGACGAAGACCATTGCCTGCACCAACACGACGGGTGTGACGAAGGTGTTCGTGGGTACGAAGGAGGCGACCAACGTGTCGTTCAACAATGACAAGCTCACGTTCGACGTGCCTACCATGGACGAAGGTGAGTACATGGTGAGCATCGAGGATGCCACAGGTATGCGCTACGGCTGCAACTGGTTCACGGTGAGCAACGATGCGTATGTGGATCCAGGTGTGAAGGAGACGGTGCTGTGGGAAGGTGACATGGACATCAACTGGGGTGATGCCAATGTATTCATCTCCGCTGAGAAAATGTCCGATGTCCCCGTTGGTGCAACTGTTCGTCTAATCTATGAAATGATTGATGCCGAATATCATGCCCTGCGTGTCACCAACCAAGATTGGAGCAAAGATATCGTGCCTCAGGTCGACGGCTTCGATGCTTACACCAGCCCCTACGAGTTCACATATACTGCAGACCACAAGGCTATTGCGGATGAAAAGGGTATGCTCATTACAGGATTTGGCTATAAGTTGACCAAGGTGATTATCGTTGAGGGAGTTGCTCCAGCAGAGACTACACTGTGGGAAGGCAGTACGGAAATCAACTGGGGTGATGCCAATGTGTTTGTTTCTGTAGATGACATGGCTGCAGTACCCGTCGGTGCAACAATTCACTTGTACCACGAAATGATTGATGCCGAATATCATGCCCTGCGTGTTACCAACCAAGATTGGAGCAAAGATATCGTGCCTCAGGTTGACGGCTTCGATGCTTACACCAGCCCCTACGAGTTCACATACACTGCAGACCACAAGGCTATTGCGGATGAAAAGGGTATGCTCGTTACAGGATTTGGCTATAAGCTGACCAAGGTCACTTTTACTGAGTAAACTTATCATATATAGGTTTTTTGATGAGAAGATTTTTTATTATAATTCTTGTCGTTTTGGCTACCTGTCATGTACAGGCAGCCAAAACTGATATCAGCCAGTTGACGCTCGAAGAGAAGATAGGACAGATGGTACAACTTGTCACGGATCTGTTCGGTACGAATGATGCCAAGGGTGTCTTCCATATTGACAAGACTAAGGCTGACACGTTGTTCAGCAAATACAAGATTGGCTCCATCCTCAATGCGCCCAACACCTGTGCGCCGACAGCACAACAATGGGAAGAAATCATCGGTGACATCCAGCGGCTGTCAATGAAGCACATCGGGGTGCCTTGTCTGTTCGGACTTGACCAGAATCACGGTTCTACATACACACAAGGTGGTACGCTCTTTCCGCAGAACATCAACGTGGCTGCCACATTCAACCGCGAAGTGGCACGTCAGTGTGCTGAGGCTACTGCCTATGAGACGCGTGCTGTGAGTGTGCCGTGGACCTTCAGCCCCACCCTTGACTTGGGACGTGACGCGCGTTGGCCTCGCATCTACGAGAATTTTGGTGAGGACTGTTATGTGAATGCGGAGATGGGAAAAGCTCAGACACTGGGATTTCAGGGTGAGGATCCGAACCATGTGGACGAACACCATGTGGCGGTGTCGCTCAAGCACTATCTGGGCTACAGTGTGCCTTGGTCGGGCAAAGACCGCACCCCTGCATACATTGCTCCAGCCCTATTGAGGGAGAAGTTTTTCGCGCCTTTCCTTGCCGGCATTGAGGCTGGTGCCCATTCCATCATGGTGAACTCGGCATCCATCAACGGAATGCCTGTACATGCCAACCATGAGCTACTCACCACATGGCTGAAGGAGGAGACAGGGTGGGACGGTGTGCTCATCACCGACTGGGCTGACGTGAACAACCTCTACACCCGTGAGATGGTGGCGAAGGACAAGAAAGATGCCTTGCGCATCGCCATCAATGCCGGCATCGACATGATCATGGAGCCATATAGCGTTGATGCTTGTGTGCTGCTGAAGCAGCTGGTGGAAGAGGGCAAAGTTCCCATGAGCCGTATTGACGATGCTGTCAGCCGCATCCTGCGCATGAAGCAGCGTCTCGGTCTCTTCCAACACCCCACTCAGCGGCTCAAGGATTATCCGAAGTTTGGTGGTGAAGAGTTTGCCAAGCTCGCCCTCGAAGGTGCGGCAGAAAGCATGGTTTTGCTGAAGAATGAGGGAAACATCCTGCCGATGGAAAAGGGCAAGAAGATACTGGTGACGGGACCTAATGCCAACCAGATGCGTTGTCTGAATGGTGGATGGAGCTATACATGGCAAGGTAATCGCACTGATGAGTTTGCCAGTCAGTACAACACGATCTACGAGGCATGCTGCCATGAGTTCGGGGAGGAGAACGTAAGGCTGTGTCAAGGTGTGACCTACAATGAAAAGGGGCAATGGTGGGAAGAGAACGAGCCAGACATCGATGCTGCCGTGCGTGCAGCCCAAGGGGTGGATGTGATTGTGGCGTGCATCGGTGAAAACTCCTACACAGAGACACCTGGCAACCTGACGGACTTGACACTTTCGGAGAATCAGCGAAACTTGGTGAAGGCATTGGCAAAGACGGGAAAACCCATCGTGTTGGTGCTGAATGAGGGGCGTCCGCGCATCATAGCCGACATCGTGCCGCTGGCTCAGGCGGTGGTGGACATCATGCTACCAGGCAATGAGGGCGGTGATGCGTTAGCGGGGCTGCTGTCGGGGCGCTTCAATTTCTCTGGAAGGCTGCCCTACACGTATCCCAGCGAAATCAATTCGTTGACCAACTATGACTTCAAGAAGAGTGAGGAATCTGCCACGATGGAGGGAGCCTATGACTACAACGCAAAAATCACCCAGCAATGGGGATTTGGCACAGGGTTGAGCTACACCACGTTTGAGTATGGCAACCTGCAGGTGGATAAGGAGCACTTCACGAAGGACGATGTGCTGACGGTGAGCATCGATGTGACGAACAGCGGAGGACGCACGGGCAAGGAAAGCGTGCTGCTCTACAGCAGTGACCTGATTGCCTCGATGGTGCCTGACGGACGCAGGTTGCGCCAGTTTGAGAAGATCGAGCTGCAACCAGGCGAGAAACGCACCGTCTCTTTCTCACTGCCCGCCCGAGACTTGGCGTTTGTGGGCTATGACGGACGTTGGACGTTGGAGGAGGGCGAGTTCGTGCTCTCCATCGGTCGGCTGACAACGAAGGTGGTGTGTGACCAGACCTACACATGGGACACGCCCAACAGGTAGGCTCGTCCTCAGCAATATTTTGATGGTGAAACTCCGAAGTATTTCTTGAACACTGTGCTGAAATACTTCGGATTTTCAAATCCTGCCAGTGCAGCTGCATCCGTGACCGAACTGCCATTGCGGAGCAGGGCGGCAGCACGTTCGAGACGGATGATACGGATGAAGTCCTGAGGCGACTTACCCGTGTAGGTCTTGAGTTTGAGGTAGAAGAGGGTGCGGCTCATGGCAAGTTCGCGACAGAGGCGGTCGATGTTGAAGTTCGCATCGGCAAGATGATCCGCCACCAACTTAGTCACTCGTGCGATGAACTCAGAACCGTCCTCCACATCGGGTTCGGGTATGGGCGCTGTTTCTTCCTCTTGAGGGGTGACCAACGCAGACGGGGCTTCCTCTTCTGTGGCAACATCCTGAAAGGCTGGATTGAGGTTGAGGTCACTCAGCACAAGGCGCATGTATTTGGTATGGAGGTGATAGACATGCCAAGCGCCATAGAAGGCCAAGAGGATGAGACTGATGTAAAAGAGCCACATCCACCATGAGTTCCACCAGGGTTCCGACACGATGATGGTGAGCTTCACCTCGTCAAGCACCGTGCCACAGGTGCGGCTGATGCAACGCAGCAGCAGGGGATGGGTGCCAGCCTCCATGTTGGTGAAACGGATGGTCTGCTCGTCGGTGGGCTTGCTCCATTCGCCATTGCCCACCTTGTACTGATAGACGATGTCGAACTGGTTGCGCAGGTTAATGCTCTCGAAGGTGAGGAGGAAGGTGCGCTCCGTGTAGTGCAGACGCAACTTCTTCTCGGCCAGCATGTCGTGGACACGCTTCTTGAACATCGCCCCGTCGTTATCGCTGCAACTGACCCCCACAAGCTTCAGCTTTGCCGTGTAATTCAGTTCCTGCACATTGTCGGGATTGATGATGAGTGCTCCAGTCGTGGTGCCATAGAGCATGTGGTTATTATGCAGTTTGATGACGGCCCGAGCCGAATATTCACGTTCGATGCCATAACAATAGTTGGAACAGAACACCTGTTGGGGGTGATGCGGATCGACAAAGGCCAGCCCTTCCTCTGTAGCAACCAGCATACGTCCCTTATAATCCTTGGCAATGCTATACACCACATTCGATGGGAGTCCGTCAGCTTTTGTCACCTGACTGCAATTGCCCATCTTGAGATTGTACACATACACTCCACCCCCATCCGTGCCAATCCAGAGCTCCTTTCCGTCGTAGACAAAGAGCGTCAGGACATATCTGTTCACATCGTGCACACCCTTTGAATAGTCCAATTCCTTCACTTCGCCTTTCTGAGGGTCAATCAGTTTGATGCCATCAGCCGTTCCAACGGCAATGCTTCCATTGGGCAACTGAATCATGTCCTGAACATTCTTAATGGGATAATAGTGACAGCCCGATACAGTCTTCTGCACCAAATCACCATCCAGACACCCCATCCAAAGATTTCCATGACGGTCGTAGAGCAGTTTGTAAACATGGTCGTCCTTGAGCACACCGTTCTGCTTGGTATAGCGTTGCTGAGCCTGACCACCCTCCCCTATCTCATACACTCCTTTGCCATAGGTAGATGCCAGCATGGTGCCCTGGGGAGTGAGACAAAGACTGAGCACCACCGCTCGCTCGCAGGTATGTGTCCACTGACGGTTGAAGGGGTTATGGAGACTGATACCGTTGTCGGTGCCCATTACCAGCACACCACTGGGGAATTGCGCCACACAGTTCACATGGTCATTCTGCAGCGACTGCCGATTGTCACGAATATGTTGGAAAATGGCTGGTGTGCTGCCCACAGGACGTGCGATGTCGATTCCACCCGAATAGGAGCCAACGACAATGTTATCCCAAGCATCACGAATCACTGAATAAACACCATTGCCATGCAGCACACCTTCTTTGCCCTCATTGGCATCGAACAGCAATGAACTGCGATATTGCCCCGACTCCATACGCCGTGTCACCTTATACACGCCCAAACCATCAATGCCCACGAGCATCGTCTGATCGTCGTAGGGACAGATACTGCGGACAGGATTGCAGATGGCATCACCCATCAGTTCATGGGCGGTCAACATGCCATCGGCATTCGGTGTGTAAATCTGCAGTCCTTGCAAGAATCCACCCAGCCACACTTTGTCGTACATCGAGTCATAATAGCCACTCTCCACATTGTACGGCAAAAGCTTGGTCATCTGCATATTGGATTGGGGAACACGATCGGCAGGGCAACCATACACTCCTTCCCTCGTACAAAACAACATGCTACGCTTTGTCTTCACGATCGTGTTGGTGAACATGCCTTTCGCCACGGCTGTGAGTTGTTGATCTCGAAAGAAGAAAACGCCCTCACGCATAGCGAACCACCATCCATCACTGGTCACCAAGATATCGTTGAGCACCACACTCCCCTCCATCAGCTTGCTCATATCAACCTGCAATCTGAACTCATCCTGTTCTTCGTCATACACAGCAATATGTCCATGATTATCAAACGCATACAGCAATGAATCATTCACTCCTATATGCATTTTTATGCTACGCCCTGCAAAGTTGCTATACCCCTTATCCGTCGAAAGCTGATAGTGCTTGATATTCTGTCCATTATAGCGTTCAATATCCATCTTTGTTGACCACCACACAGCCCCATCATTTGTCTGACAGATGGAATAAATACGCTGACTACAAAGACCCTCCTCTGGTCCCAAATGAGAATAAGTGAACATGTCCACATCCTGAGCTTTCAATCCCATGAAAACAAAGAGCATGCAGAGGAAAAGGATTAGATATTTCTGTTTTCTATCATTCATTGAATGCAAATGTATGAAAAAAAAACGAAATGAATGCTTGTGCTCACAAATTTCTATCATATCATCAACGAAAAAACATCCAACATGTGTTTCAGAGAGGAGATTTTTTCTTTTTGAAGGCAAAAGCACGCTGTCTTCTTAGACTTCTTGAGAAGTTATTGACGGAAATGTTGCGACAGAAAGAATATAGCCCTTGTCAAGATGTTCTTCGGTGTGGAGGGACACATTATTATATTTTAATAGGAGGTTAGGTAGGTCGTCGTCGATGCCTCGACCTGTCAACTTGACGATAGCCTCTTTCTGTGTCCAGAAGCGAGTGAAGGGGATTTGGGGATCGGGAGCAGAGGTGACAAGGGCAAATTCCTCTGGGGAAAGGACGCGACGGGCAAGGGGCTCACGATAGCGCCCAATGGACTCAACGTCAACACCTACAGGTGTTTCGGAAAGGACACAAGCAATCGCTTGTTTGCAATGAGAAAGATTGAAGTTGACAGTTGAGAGTTGAGAGTTGACAGTTGAGAGTTGAGAGTTGAGAGTTGACAGTTGACAGTTGACAGTTTGGTTAGGGTTAAAAACTAACTCGGGTTTGCCGTGCTCGCCAATCTGAAAGGAGGGTTGTTCTGTGATGCCATAGGAATCCTTGAGGGCTTGACACAGAAGCAGATAGGCAAAGGTACACTCCTTGCGACCCTGTTCGTGCTTGAAGCGCAGGGCTTTTTCGCGTCGCCAGTCGGGAAGGGAGGCGATGGCTGCCTCGAGCTCTTCTGAAGTGATGGCAGCGAGGTCGTCTCTCACATAAAGTCTAAAGTTTTTCTCCACAATTCTTGCAGTAGTTGGCTTTGAGGTCTGTTTTTTGGTTACAACGAGGACAACGTCCGTTCTTGCCCTTGCGCTTGGTTTCGTCTATCATGGTGGCAGACACGATACCTGTGGGGACAGCGATGATGGTGTAACCAAGAATCATGACGATGCTGGACAGGAGGCGCCCCACAATCGTGACAGGAGTGATGTCGCCATAACCAACGGTGGTGAGGGTGACAATCGCCCAATAGATGCTGGTGCCGATGTCCGTGAACTGCGTTCCTGGCTGTGTTCCCTCCACCATAAACATCAGTGTGCCAATGATGGTGACCAGGATGAGGACGAAGAGGAAATAGACGAGTATCTTCCTGAAACTGAGTTTAATGCTCTGAAGCAGCAGATAGCCCTCATTGATGAAGGCGAAGAGCTTGAGCACACGAAAAATGCGGATGAGTCGGAACACTCTCAGGATGAAAAGGTAACGAGCGGATGAGAGGTAAGGAATGAAGGAAAGATAGAGCGGCAAGGTCGCCAAAAGATCGATGATGCCGAAGAAACTGAGAGCGTAGGTTTTGGGACGCGGCGAACAGTAGAGTCGAAGGATGTACTCGATGGTGAAGAAGAACGTGAGGACATACTCCATCACAGTAAGCACATCTTTGAAACGTCCCATCACCTGAGGTTTCGTTTCGATGAAGGCGACAATAAGACTGAGGACGATCGCGACCATCACAGCGATGTCGAATGCCTTGCCCGCCTTGGTGTCGGAATTGAACACGATGTTATAGAGGCGTGGCTTATCTTTGAGCAATGCAAAAAACTTTTTCATGGGGGCAAAGGTACGAAAAAGTTTAGAGTTTAGAGTTTAGAGTTTAGAGTTTTTTGTCGTAAAGTTTATTTTTTTCGTCAGATGCGCAGATAAGCCCATGCTTTTGCACATCTTTTTTTGAGGTGTGCATTTTTTTTGAGTGTTTTTTACACACATCGTTAAACAGTGTGTAAAATGCTCATAATTACACGTTTTTTATTTGTTCAATATATATATTGTTCGTAATTTTGAACTCGAAAAGCCGCACACCTCACACAGAGTGTGCATTTTTCATGGAGTAGATTCGAAGAAAGAGACAGAATAAAATATGACCAAAACAATGCTTGATAGGTTCCTGAAAAAGTCAACCTTCACCTCTCAAGAAGATTTCGAGAAGAACTTTGAGTTTGTGATTCCCGAAAACTTTAATTTTGCCTATGACGTGATGGACGTGTGGGCGGAAGAGACGCCCGATCGCTTGGCGCTGCTGTGGTGCAACGACAAGGGGATTGAACGCCGATTCACATTTGCTGATATTCGTCGCGAATCGAACAAGGTGGCAAGTTACCTGCGTTCCTTGGGCATCGGAAAGGGAGATTTCGTGATGCTCATCATGAAGCGCCGCTACCAGTTCTGGCTCACGATGCTGGCGCTGCACAAGCTCGGCGCTGTGGCTATCCCTGCCTCTTTCCTGTTGACGAAGAAGGACATTGTGTATCGTGTCAAATGTGCTGATGTGAAGGCGATTGTGGCTACAGGTGATCCAGAGATTCTGCGTCACATCAACGAGGCGCACGCTGAATGGCCTGCATTGAAGCATCGCATCAGCATTGGTCCTGTAGTGCCCGAAGGATGGGATGATTTCAAGGCTGGCGTGAAAGTGGCACCAGAATACAAGGAGGAACGTGTGACGAAATCATCAGATTTCCTGCTCATGTACTTCACATCAGGCACGAATGGTCAGCCCAAGATGGCGATTCACGACCACACATACCCACTCGGACACATCGGCACAGGCGCCTTCTGGCACAACCTGCACATGGGCAGCTTGCATCTGACTGTGGCTGACACAGGATGGGCAAAGGCAACATGGGGAAAGATGTATGGACAATGGATTGCAGGTGCTACACTCTTTGTGTATGACCACGAGAAGTTCCATGCTGCCGACATTCTGGAGAAAGTGGGACAATACAGGATTACCAGTTTCTGTGCACCTCCAACCATCTATCGCTTCATGATCCGTGAAGACCTGAGCCGTTTCGACCTCAGTTCATTGGAACACGTGACGACAGCCGGTGAGGCATTGAACTCTGCAGTATATGACAAGTTCCTTGAAATCACAGGTTTGGAAATCAAGGAGGGCTTTGGACAGAGTGAATCCACCTGTATCATTGCCACAACCCCTTGGATGAAGACCAAACCTGGTTCGATGGGCAAGCCGATGCCACAATACGATATCCATCTGTTGACACACGAAGGGAAGGAAGCCAAAGTGGGCGAAGAGGGACAGATTGCCATCCGCACGGACAGAGCAAAACCAATTGGATTGTGCTGCGAATACTACCACAATGCAGGCGAGACGAAGAAGGGTTGGCACGACGGCTTCTACTTCACAGGCGACCTGGCGTATAAGGACGAGGACGGCTACTTCTGGTTTGTGGGACGTGCAGATGATGTCATCAAGTCATCAGGTTATCGTATCGGTCCATTCGAGGTGGAGAGTGCGCTGATGACCCACCCATCCGTTGTGGAATGCGCCATCACAGGTGTGCCAGACGACATTCGTGGTATGGTGGTGAAGGCAACGATTGTGTTGGGCAAGGAATGGAAGGACAAGGCAAATGAGGACTTGATCAAGGAGTTGCAAGACCACGTGAAGAAGACAACCGCTCCGTATAAATATCCACGTATCATCGAGTTTGTGGACGAACTGCCAAAGACACATTCTGGCAAGATCAGAAGAGTGGAGATCAGGCAGAACGATGCGGAGAAGTTTAAGAGTTGAGAGTTGAGGGGCAAGGAGCAAGGAGCGAGAGTTTAGAGATGACGGAAAGCGAGTGGATTGCAAAGGGCAAAGAAGCGTATGCCAGACAGGATTGGAAGTCTTGTCTGGATGCTTATGCTGAGGCCATCAAGCTGAATCCTGCATCAGAAGCGGTGGAACTGAGGAAAATGACGATGGAGATTGTGGAGTTCTACTGCAAGGACAGGTTTAATCCATAGAAAATTAAAAGCAAAAGTAAATATAATTATGGCAAAAATGAGAGGCGCTATCGTTGTGGATATTGAGCGTTGCAAGGGATGCAACCTCTGCACGATAGCTTGTCCGTTACATCTTGTCACACTGAGCAGCACGGTTAACCACAAGGGTTACAACTATGCGGAGCAAACCGATTGGGAAAAGTGCAACGGTTGCACCAGTTGTGCGATTGTATGCCCTGACGGCTGCATCACAGTTTATCGTAAAAAGGAGGAATAAAGATGGCAAACGGAGCGAAAGATTTAGTATTGCTGAAAGGCAATGAGGTGATTGCCAAGGCAGCCATCCGCTACGGATACGACGGTTTCTTTGGCTACCCTATCACCCCACAGAGTGAAGTGTTGGAGACACTCGCTGTCGATAAGCCTTGGGAAACCACAGGTATGGTGGTGCTTCAGGCAGAGAGCGAGCTGGCTTCTATCAATATGTTGTATGGCGCTGGCTGTACGGGCAAACTGGTGTTCACCTCCAGTTCGTCTCCTGGCATTGCGCTGATGCAGGAAGGTATCAGCTATATGGCTGGTAATGAACTTCCTGGCGTGATTGTCAGCGTAGGTCGTGGTGGTCCTGGTTTGGGCACCATCCAACCTGGTCAGGCTGACTACTATCAGGCCGTGTATGGCGGTGGTAATGGTGACTACCACACGATCGTGCTGGCTCCTAACAGCGTGCAGGAAATGAGTGACTGCATGGGCAAGGCTGCTGAACTGACCTTCAAGTGGCGTATGCCCGTGATTGTGTTGTCAGACGGTATGCTCGGTCAGATGATGGAGACGGTGGAACTGCCTCCTTATCGTCCACGTCGCACAGACGAGGAAATTGGTAAGCAATGTCCTTGGGCAACCAACGGTATTGGCTTGAAGAACAGAAAGTACAACTTCATGTCCACATTGGAGTTCGACCCAGCCGTGATGGAGGAGCGCAACCAGAAGATGGCTGCCAAGTACCGTCAGGTGGAGGCAGAAGAGGTGGATTACGAGCTTTATCGTGTGGATGACGACACAGAATACCTCATCGTGGCATACGGCATCTCTTCACGCATCAGCATGAAAGCCATCGACCTGCTGCAAGAAACAGGCATCAAGATTGGCATGTTGCGTCCTAAGACGTTGTGGCCTTTCCCCAACAAGATCATCAGCCAACTCTCTGAGCGCATCAAGAGCATCCTCTGTGTGGAACAATGTGAGGGTCAGATGATTAACGACGTGCGTCTTGCCACAGAAGGACAAGCTACCGTGTTCCACTCTGGACGTTCAGGTGGTATGGTTTCCTCTCCAATGGAAGTGGTTGAGGACTTCAAGAGCATGGCACGCGAAAGAATGAGTAACAACTGGCCTAAAGGCTACTGGATGAAGTAGGAGAATTGAAGTGTTGAAAAATTGAAGAATTGAAGTAAATTATGACACGAGAAGAACTGATTATACCCGAGAATAGAATCTACGGCAAACCAACGTTGATGAACGAGACACCCATGCACTACTGTCCTGGTTGCAGTCATGGTGTGGTGCACAAGTTGGTGGCAGAAATCATCGAGGAGATGGGCATGGAGGAAGATACCATCGCCATCTGCCCTGTAGGTTGCGCCGTGTTTGCCTACCGTTATGTGGATGTCGATTGGATTGAAGCCAGTCACGGACGTGCTCCTGCCTGTGCTTCTGCCATCAAGCGCCTTTGGCCTAACAAGCTCGTCTTCACCTATCAGGGCGACGGCGATATGGCTTGTATCGGTACGGGCGAGACCATTCACGCCTTGAACCGTGGTGAGAACATCGCCATGATCTTCATCAACAACGCCATCTACGGTATGACAGGCGGTCAGATGGCTCCAACTACCTTGATGGGCATGAAGACAGCGACTTGTCCTTACGGTCGTCAGGCTGATTTGCACGGATACCCACTCCACATCACCGACCTCGCCGTCAACCTCGAAGGCACTTGCTACGTGACTCGTCAGGCAGTCAACACGGTGGCTAACATCCGTAAGGCTAAGAAGGCGATTCGTCAGGCATTCGAGAACTCCATGAACAAGAAGGGAACCTCCCTCGTGGAAATCGTATCCACTTGTGCATCAGGTTGGAAGATGACACCAGAGCAGGCAAACCAATGGATGGTCGATAACATGTTCCCATATTATCCGCTGGGAGACTTAAAGAACACAGTAAAGGAATAAGATTATGACTGAAGAAATCATCATATCAGGCTTTGGAGGACAGGGTGTCCTCTCGATGGGCAAGATTCTTGCCTATGCCGGCATTATGGAAGACAAGCACGTAAGTTGGATGCCTGCCTATGGTCCTGAACAGCGTGGCGGTACAGCCAATGTGACGGTCATTGTGAGCGACGAGGTGGTCAGCTCCCCTATCGTCAGCGCCTACGACACAGCCATCGTGCTCAACCAACCCTCTCTGGAGAAGTTCGAGCCACAGGTGAAGCCAGGCGGCTGCATCATTTACGACGGACACTCCATCATCCAGCCACCCAAGCGTGACGACATCAACGTCTATCGCATCGACGCAATGGAAGAGGCTGCACGTACAGGCAACTCGAAGGTGTTCAACATGCTCGTCCTGGGCGGATTCCTCAAGGTGCGTCCTATCGCAACAGTGGAAGACGTGGTGAAGGGACTCCACAAGGCGCTGCCCGAACGTCACCACAAGCTCATCCCGATGAACGAGGAAGCCATCCGAAGAGGCATGGAACTCATTCAGAAAATGAATTGATAATACATTTTTGAATGAGTTGGGATGGTAGTAGCATTCTGCAAGTCAAGGAACGAAGACGAAGCAAAATG
>JAGAAZ010000030.1 GCA_017614895.1 Bacteroidaceae bacterium
GATATGTCTCGGAAATCTCACGACCCTTTTCGGTTGAAGAAGGATCATCTATTCTGCGGCTCACATCAACTCGAGCCAAAGAAGCTCCATCGCTCAGACCACCAGCCTGAACAATCAGGTCTTCAATCGTGGTGTTTTCTGCATATTCATAATCACCAGGGGTCATCACCTCACCCGTGATGGTGAATAAGCGTTCCTTGCGGAGTTCCTCTTGCGTTGGGATGAAGACCACATCTTCATTCTTCAATGGAACATCTGCCACCGTGCCATTCATGATGCCCTTCACGTCAATTGGAATCACCTCCAACGTGCGGTCTTCCTTCAGACGATGAATGATGGCGTGATCAAGGAAAGCATCTTCCGTCAAACCGTCAGCAGCTTGAATCAAGGTGCGCACGGAGCAAACATCACCACCGATGTTGAACTGTCCGGGACGGAACACGGCGCCCTTGATTTCCACCATATTGTCATAACGATTGAGGATGGCATCCACTGATACAGCATCACCATCATCGACCGTAAAGGCATTCATCTCAAACTCACCCACATTATGAACGGTATATCGCTCACCAGACTGACGCACCAATCGGACAGACTTCTTATAAGCGTCACCAGTGAAGCCACCTGCATATTTCAGCAAAGTTCCCACGGTTTCCGTTCTGCGCATCTCATAGAACATCGGACGTTTCACATTACCCGTGATACCCACCAGACACTCGTAAGGATCCACCTGAATGACATCATTGTCCTGAAGACGGATATTGCCTGCCAAACGTCCGTTAAGAATATATTCATAGATGTCGACGACGGTCACCAAATGACCATTTCTATAAACTTTCACATTACGCAACGTACCGAGGTCGTTTATACCTCCTGCCATATACAATGCATGGAATACTGTGGCAAAGGAAGAAAGGTGATAAGTTCCCGGAGTCTTCACCTCACCCATCACATTAATCATAATGGTACGCGTCTGTCCCACCGTCAGTCTGACGCTTGAAGTGGAATAGTGCGAGCCTACACTTCTTCTGATTTTATCTTGTGCTGCGGCAACAGAAAGACCGCTCACCTGAACAGGACCCACGCCATCCACGGTGATGGTTCCTTCTGGTGAAATCGTGTGAACCAGTGTCTTCTGGGATGCACCATAAATATCAATGACAACCTGGTCGCCAGGTCCTAACACATAATCTTGCGGAGTGGCGAGATTCATATTGGGTTCGAAAGACAAAGAGCCGCGATTGAACACATCACGACCGAACACTTTCTTACCCGTCGCTTCGCCAGGGGTTTCCTGGAGAGCCATCACCTCCTCTTCCACATCTTCGTGTTCGTCCGCTGCATTGGCACGAACCTCACCCACAGTGCCTCGTCTTGCCGTAGTCATCTCTTGCGGAGTCGTACCATCGCCGTTTGCTTGGGTTCTTCCGGTCTCCACGGTGGTTGACGCATTTTTTCTCGATTGAGCCTCATACTGATTGCGCAAACGACGAATCTGTGCAATTTGCACGCCACGTTGTGTCAACTTCGTCACAATCTGCGACTGACTGGTTCCAGCTTTCCTTTCGCGATCGATGAACTCTATCACCTGCTGGTCTGACATTTGCGCAAGAGCGCCCAAAACTGTAGTGAAGCAGAACAAGACTGCCATCAATACTCTTTTCATATTTCTATCTGTTCTTTTTTGCAATTGGTTAGAGAGGTTGAATGCCACAACTTTGTCATCTCCAATTGGGCACATAACCGCATAATTGCTGCAAAGTTACTACTTTTTTTCCGCTCCAATAGTGAAAAGTTCTCTTTTTTTATTAAAAAACAAAAAAGATTTAATAATTTTGCACGACATTTCAGTATTATGGCTATCGAAGGAGAAGAATTTCGGGTTGACGTGGACCAGGTGTTGAAGGACAAGCTCGGCAAGAAATCCAAGTTTGTTCCTCAATTTTTGGTGTCGTGGTTGAAGCGGATCATCCATCAGGATTGGATGAACGTGCATCTGTGCGGCGAAGGGAAAGGACAAGTGGGTGTGGAATGGCTGGACGGATGCCTGAAATACCTGAACTGCACGACGAAGGTGCAGACCAACATCAACGGGGTTGTCCAAGAGGGATTGGATGCATTGCCCGGCAATGAGGGCGGACGATACTTCACCATCGTAAGCAACCACCCGCTGGGAGGACAGGATGGTATTGCATTGGGTTCCATCATCTGCCACAAGTACGACAGTCAGATGGTGTATCTCGTGAATGACATCCTGATGAGCTTCAAGGGTTTGGCGCCACTCTGCGTACCCATCAACAAGACAGGTCGCAACAGCAGGAACTTTCCCAAGATGGTGGAGGCAGCGTTCCAATCGCCCAAGAATGTGGTGATGTTCCCAGCCGGACTCTGTTCCCGCAAAGGGGAGGATGATGTCATCAAGGATTTGGAATGGAAGAAGACCTTCATCACCAAGACGGTGCAATACCAGCGCGATGTGATCCCCGTGCATTTCTCGGGTCACAATTCCGACAGGTTCTACAACATTGCCCGTTGGTGCAAGCGCCTGCACATCAAATTCAACCTTGCCATGCTTTATCTGGCTGATGAGATGTACAAGAATCAGGGGAAGACCTTCACGGTCACTTTCGGAGAACCTATCCCTTGGCAGACGTTTGACAAGTCGAAGACACCGACCGAGTGGGCGCAGTGGGTGAAAGAGAAGGTGTATCAGCTCGACACCAGCAGCGAGTCTGCATAGCGGAAAGTCCGAAAGTATCACAACGAATTAGGAAAAATCAAAATATGGAAGCAGAAATCATCGCACCTATTCCCAAAGAGGTGCTCAAAGCGGAACTAACCGACGAGAGGCGTTTGCGCATGACCAGCAAAAGCAACAATGAGGTGTATGTGGTCACTTGGCAGAATGCGCCCAATGTAGTGCGCGAGATTGGACGTCTTCGCGAGATTGCCTTCCGTGCAGCTGGTGGAGGCACTGGCTTGGATTGCGATCTTGACGATTTCGACACGATGGAGAATCCTTACAAGCAGCTCATCGTGTGGAATCCCGA
>JAGAAZ010000031.1 GCA_017614895.1 Bacteroidaceae bacterium
GCTTTCAGCACCGCATTCCAAGGTTTCCACAGGATGACATCGGCAAAGAGGGCAGGAATGGGTGCCACCCAATCATCCTTATACACCTCCTGACGCACCACAGCTGCCAACGAGAAGGGTTCCACAGGTCGCCAACGGGCTTGCACATCGGCATGATACTCAGGACGTCCCTTGTCAAAGTTCTTGCCAATATGGAAGGGACTGCGGTCGTGACTGTTCACATGCGTCTCATACACATCCAGTCCTCCCATCAGCATGAAACGTGGGGAGAGCATCCAGTCGGCATGAGCAGAGAGGAAAGCCGTGTTGGAATAACTGCGAGAGCTGGTGATGGAGTTCCTCATCTCCTGACGTGTGGTGAAATACTCATAACCGATATCTGCGTAGGAAAACCCTGCCTTCATCGCCCATTTCGTCTTTTCCTTGACAGCATCCCATGAGAGGACTGTACGCAAAGTGTTGTTGCGTTGCTCGTTCTTGAAGTCGCTGTCATCCTTATAATCCACACTGAGGAAAGGTAAGCCACGTTTGGAATGCGTCCACCAGACGGATGCTCCCAAATGATTTCCCTTGCCTGCATCGTAGTAGAGTTCCTGCAACACATGAACATCATCGAAATAGCCACTCTTATTGCACTCCTCTGGATGGTAGGAGGTCACCCAATTGCCTTGCTGATCATACACGTCCGTCTTCTTGTCGAGGTTGGTGTATTTGTAGTCGTTGTCGGAAGTGGAATAGACGACCCTCGTGGAAGAGGTGAAACGTCGATTCTTATAGGTGAGACGAAGAAAATCATCATAAGTGTCGAACGAACCGATACCCTGCACAAACTGCATGCTCCACCCTGTCTTCTCCACAGGGAGGTTCACCATCTCCACAGCACCTCCCAAACCGCCACCTGTCAGGTTGATGGAAGAGGCTCCATGATAGAGGCGTGTCTCATCGATGAAATAGGCAGGAATGGTGGAGAAGTCGAGTGTGCCCAACATAGGGGAATTGATGCGCATTCCGTTCCAGGTGACCTGTGTGTGTGAGGGTGATGTGCCTCGAAACTCCACCAGCGATTCTGTGGCACGTCCGTAGCTCTTCACGAAGACGGTGGAGTGTTTCGAGAGGATGTCTGCCATCGACAGCGAGATGTTCTCATGCAGCACCATCGTGTCGAGTTTGGTCATCTCCACACCCACATCCTTGAGGCGACGATGTGCCACCACTTGAACATCGTCCAGATGCACCACATCCTGCGCCATCATCGGCAAAGAAAGCATCAAGCATAATATGTGAAACAAACACCTCATGGGTTATTATTTCTTGATATGGTAATCCCAGATGCCATACACCTCAGTAGAGATGTCACCCAGATTAGGAGAATAGCCTGTTTGTCCTGTCTGCACCTTCACAAAGTCGATATACTGCAAATTGGCATCCTTGCCGTCCCAAGTCTTGGCATTGCTGATTTTATAATAGCCCATCGAGCGATCGACGTCAAAATCTTTGTTGAGAAAATAGTCGGAACCCTGATTGTCAGCATACCCCCAAGCAAAAGGAGGCTCATTCGTGTATTTGTTCTCGTAGGTGTGGGTGTCTTTCAGTCGGGTGCCAAAGTAAGTGTGTTCAGTGCCCCCCACCCAATCCTGCCAATAATAGGCATGAGTGTTCCATAGCGACATATAGGGGACAATGCCCGTCGCTCCAAAGCAATCCTTCCAAGCTGTATGGGAACGAGGACTCTTGGGCTTATAGTAGGTGATGGCATACTCCAGCGTACTGTTTTCCGTGCCATATTCGCTACCAGCCAACTCATACCAAGGGTCGTTGGGCAGTCCGTCACCATTCACGTCCTGACTCACCCAGATGACACCTGGTTCTGACTGATAGCTGAAAGGATTGCTCTTGATGACCAGGTCGTAATTGCCCGAGTTCTCCACGCTATGGTCAAACCCTGCTATCACATAACCTCCCTGTGCGCCCATAGACACAGACCACATCTTCTGCCAATGCCTCAAGACGGTATCACACGCCTCCTGCATTGAAGCGCCGTCACGAATCATATCCCCCACAATGCTGTATCCATTCACCTGATGTCCTGGGGCAGGCATAAACTCATAGACCTTATTCACCAAAGACTGACTTTCAGAAGTGATTGAACGGCGATGTGTTCCCTCTGCTGCACACACATTCAATGTGAACGACTGACTCACCTCACAAGTATCATTCTTCATCGTCAGCAACAAGGTATGCGCTCCCTGTGAAAGTCCATCTGTGTCGAACACATAGGAAATTTCTTCCACATCCTGACGGCGGCATGGTTTGGCAACCTCCACACCATCAAGCGTCCAAGTATAGGTGCCATTCAGGTCATTCTCTATCATATAAGCCTTCACCTTGATGGTTCTGCCAGATGGAATGTTGATGCTTGTCCAAGGGAACTTCCACGCAAACGCGGTATCATTGGGCGTGTAGAGTCCCACTGCCGATTCATTCTCCGACAACTCATCCACCTTGATGACCGTGATCTTCAGTTCATCTTCCGTCGTACCAAAGGCATTGGTGACTTTCACCTTGATGTAATACTCGCCCAAAGCCTCTGCCACAAAGGTGTAGGAAGCTCCTGTTCCTATCACGATGCCGTCCATGCTCCACTCATAAGTGGTCTGCGCGTCCACATGTTCACATCGTGGTACAATTTCCAATTCACTACCTAATTCCATACGATAGCGGGCAGATGCCACAGGAAACGTGATGGTGGGTAACAGACCTTGCTGTGTGTCGCCCTCATTGTCGCTACAAGCTGTCAGCAACAGCATGAGCAGTATGAGACAAAAAGCACCGTTTTTCTTCATCTTTTCAATTATTTAAATGCAAAATGATTGGGGTTGATGCCTACACGGAACTGGTCAATCAGTGTGCCAGCTGCATCGTAACGATACACCACTCCTGCTTGACTATAATCCACAGCATCACCCACATAGATATCGCCATTACGAGGACTTACACCAATGCCATACAGTTTGTGGCGACGTCCATTCGCATCCCTTGGAGCTGTGATGAAAGGTCGCACAGGCACATGACTGGCTGTGATATCCATTCGATAAATGTCGTTA
>JAGAAZ010000032.1 GCA_017614895.1 Bacteroidaceae bacterium
CTGAAGCAAGCCTCAATTGGATACTTCTTGAACATCAAATTATAGCGCTTATATTTTATATACGCATCTGGATATAGTTCACTGATTTCTTTCTGCAATTCATCTATATGCTTTAACAAATCCTTCGGCGATTTAAAATCGACAATCAACTCGCCATACGCCAACGATGGTGTGGCAATCGAACGTACCAAATTATAACGCGAAGGAGTACCACCCACAGAAGTGGTGACATGAGTAATATAATCTCGTTTCATTAACAGTTCCCTGATTTCATCCAAATCACGTGCCGTTTCTGTTGAGTTACATCCCTCTGGCAATTTATATTCCATATAAAGTTGATCATATTCCATATCGGGGAAGAAAGCTTGATTAACAAACTTATAGCAAAAAGCACTCAACGCCAATAGTACCACAGCACATACAATGGTAGTCTTACGATGCTTCATACCAAAGGTCAGCACCTTTTCCAATATATCATACGACCTTCCCTTATAAAGTTCACCTTCTTTTTCATCTTCTGGTAAAACTTCCACCTTCTTAAACATTCTATTGCTCATCACTGGTACATGAATTAGTGCCAGTATCCAACTGAGCAACAAACTGACGGCAATGACAATAAAGAGGTCACGTACATACACACCTGCCGTATCAGGACTCATAAAGATAGGAAGGAAAGCCAAAATGGCAATAAGAGTAGCCCCCAACAATGGCATGGCAGTTTTTTGTCCAATGGAGGTCAAGGCTTCCAGACGAGGTTTCCCCTTTTTCATATCCACCAATATACCGTCCACTATCACGATAGCATTATCCACCAACATACCCATTGCTAAGATGAAACTTGCCAACGACACACGTTGCAAAGTGCCGTCAAAACCTTTCAGTATCAAGAAGGAGCCGAACACAATGACCACCAAACTGCAACCTATAATGTAACCGCTTCTCCACCCCATAAAAAAGACAAGTAACAGCACCACAATTGCTACTGACTCAAGCAAATTGACAAGGAATGTGTTAAGCGCGTTACTAACACGTTCTGGTTGGAAAAAAACCTTTTGACATTCGATGCCTGCAGGAAACCGCTTTTCCACACTCTTCACAGTGTCCTCCACTTTGGCACCTACTTTCAAAATGTCATAATCTGGAGAACATGCGATACTGATGCCTAATGCCTGTATTCCATCACATTTCATCTGATTACGAGTGGTAGCCTCATACGTTTTTACGACTGTGGCTATGTCCCTAATGCGTAGCTGGTCATCATCATGCCCCTGAATAAGCATGTTGGCAATGTCATCCACATTATTAAACTTGTCGTCCACGGTCACTCGAACACGGCGATTACCATTGTCATAATAACCCGCATACCCTGTCTTGTTCTGATTATTTAGCGTCAAGATGACTTCAGTAGGCATCACACCCAGATTGGCCATCTTGTCCTCACGCAGTTCAATGTTCACACATTGGTTACGTTTGCCATAGATTTCCACACGACTCACACCGTCAATCTCACTCACACTCCGTTTGATTAATTCAGCATAGTCGTTCAGTTCCTTATCACTCTGCCCATCTCCCTTCAAAGCATAGAACATGCCATACACATCACCAAAATCATCCCTCACCTGCGATGTTGAAGCGCCTTGTGGCAACTTGTGCTGTGCATTTGCCACCTTGCGGCGCAACATATCCCATTGCTGTTCCACCTCATCATTTGGCACAGTGGTGAGCAATTCCACCGTAATGAGGCTTAAGTCAGCATAACTTGATGATTGGATATTGTTAATCGTCGTCATTTCACCGATGCTTTTCTCCAGTGGATCTGTCACTTCCAGCTCCACCTGATGAGCAGAAGCACCAGGATATGTGGTGATGACCATTGCCTGCTTCACCTTAATGGCGGGATCTTCCAACTTCGACATGGAATGATATGCCAGAAGTCCGCCGACCACCAGAATTGCCACCAGTAAGTTGATGACTTTGCTATTCTCTAATGCCCATTTACTATAATTCATAGTCTCATCATTATCAATTATAACAATCCTCCCACATTCGATGCTGCAGGTTTTTGTAAAACTTTCACCTTTTGCCCATCCCTCACATGATGAACACCTGAAGCCACAATTGTCTCACCTGACTTTAATCCGTCATTCACCTGCATTGTACCGTCACGCTGTACACTCGCCACCGTGACAGAACGAGACTTCACCAATCCCGATTTTGTATCATATATATATACTTGCGTCTTGCCTCCTACATTCAGCACAGCAGATGCTGGTACACTTACAATGCCAGAAGCCTCATTCCCTGACATATCTGCATACACCATCGTCGTCATACCCGGTGTGATTTTTTTGTGGTCAATCTCACCCGTAAATTTTAGACGAACAGTATAAAGTTGAGAAGAATTTGCCTCTTGACTGACACGTCCGATGGTCAATGGGAAAGTCTCATTTCCTGTCACATCAAATCGGCAACCAAAACTGGTGAACTTGTCAATGTTGGCAAAGTCAGACGCACTGATTTTTATTTCCACTTCAGTATCACCACTACCAAACACACTCACCACAGGCATACCCGCAGAAACCGTCTCACCACTTTCGTGAAATTTTGTCTGAACATAGCCACTGATTGTGCTCCTCAAACGCGTGTCTGCCAATTGATTCTTATGATTGGCAAGTTTCTGAGTGATTTGCTGCAACCCGTAACGAGCCTTGTCATTGTTGCTTGCCGTTGTATTACCTTCAGCGTAGAGCGCCATCACACGTTCTGCATCTGCCTTGACTTGCTCATACTCTGCCTGGGTGGCTGCCACTTGCACTTGATAGTCACGCGCATCCATCACTGCCACCACTTGTCCCTTCTGCACATAATCGCCCTCCTTCACCAACACACGTTCAATCTGACCTGCTACACGGAAAGCCAAATTCACTTCCGATGCTGATTTTGTTCTACCAGTAAACGTCGTAGCGTCAACTTCTCCTATACCTTTCACCGTTGTCACATCGACAATGGGTACTTCTTCCTGAGACGCATCTTTATGACCGCATGACATCAAACCTGCTGCCATCACAAATATCGAAATGAAATAAGAAGACTTTTTCATAGTTTTATATTGCTATCATATGTTATGTTTACGGATGCAAAGTTATAACATTGTTTTGAAACAGAAATAGTGTAAAAATCACTACTTTTGTCCTAAATGTATGTTTTCACATACAATTAATTGTTGTTTTTGTTGGTTATTTGCACAATTTTTCGTTATTTTGTCCTCAAATATCATCTTATGAGAGAAGAAAAAGTAACAATTTTAGAGTTGGAAGGTGGCGAGGTGAACATCCTCAACGCCGAAAAAGAAAGTGTAAAATTAACTAAGACGGGACTATTTTTGTGCAAGGCTGGAAGCGTGACGTTGACGATCGACGGCACAGAATACCAAATGCACAAAGGCTCCATTATCGTTTATTTCTCTTACAGCACGTTGCACATCAAGAGCCATACACCCAATCTGAAAGGTACATTGATTGGTGCCAATCTCGAGACCATTCAGCCAATGCTCTACAACGTGTCTAATTTCAATGCTTTGTTTGTGATCAAGCAGGCACCATTCCAAACCATATCCGAAATACAATATAAGCTGCTGACACAACACATCTCATTACTGAAGGATGTGGCAGAGAAAGTGAAAAAAGAACAAGAGAACATGATCCGAAACACCAATCAGCCCGTTATTGAGATTGCCCGTAAACAGGCTGAATTGCTCAGCTATTCTCTGATGTTGGAAGTGTTGCAATGTTATACCAATGTCACCCCGACCAATCGTTCTTTTTCACGAAAGGATGAGGTGCTGCAGAAGTTTGTCACCCAACTCTATCGCAATTATCGCACCCAGCATGAGGTCAGCTATTATGCTGCACAGCAATTCCTCACTACACGCTATTTTAGCACTATCATCAAAGAATGTTCCGGAAAGTCTCCCACACAATGGATTGCTACAGCCTTGTTAGTTGAGGCACGAAATCTCTTGGCTCACACCAATATGACCATTAAGGAAGTTTCTGATTCACTCTCCTTCCCCAACCAAAGTTATTTTGGCAAATGGTTCAAGAATCTCACCACGCTCAGCCCACTCGATTTCCGCAAGGGATTGCCTGAGAGAAACAGGGAAGACAAGAATTTCATTGATGTGGTGCAACGAGGCATCGACCATTCTGAAGACAACACGGAAATCGTGAAGACCTCCTAATGACTGACGCACGCATTCGAATTTCACCAATCAAAATCCGAATAATCCTTATTGTTCTTGGTTTGTTTACAGTCATCTCCTTGATGGCTCAACCTGCTTATGCACCCGACATCCAAAAGGAGAAATTAGGACGTGGATTGGTTTTGCTTCGTGATGGTGATAGTTTGGTTGTTTCTTGGCGATTGCTGGAAGGAGAAAAGAAAGTTCCATTCAGTGTTTATCAAGAAGGTAAACGATTGAATGAACAAAATATATGGGGGGATACTTTCTTTAAAACTATAGCGCCAGAAGAAGAGGCAACAATCACCCTTTCTGCCATTAAAGACAATCGTGAATTCCTCTACACACAGATCTATCATCCCAATCTGAAAGAATACATTTCCATTCCTCTTTCCAAACCTGCCGACGGCACCACACCTGACGGCAGACGCTATACCTATTCAGCCAACGATGCCAGCGTTGGCGACATGGATGGTGACGGGGAATATGAAGTCATTCTGAAATGGGACCCATCCAATTCCCGTGATAATAGTCACGAGGGCTACACTGGCAATGTCTATTTGGATTGCTACAAAATTCCATGCTTCACTCACGCATCAGCCGAGGAATCCACCCCACTGCTATGGCGCATCAATCTTGGTCCCAACATTCGTGCTGGGGCTCACTACACCCAGTTTCTTGTGTATGATTTTGATGGCAATGGACGTGCTGAGCTCATCACAAAAACCGCTGATGGAACCATTGACGGCACAGGAACTGCCATCGGTGATGCCAATGCCAATTGGGTGACCAACGGGCGCATCCTTCATGGTCCAGAATACCTGACAGTCTTTGATGGACTCACAGGAAAAGCTCTTCAAACAGTATCCTACCAGCCACCACGGGGAAATGTGGAATCATGGGGCGACAAAACAGGCAATCGTAGTGACCGTTTCTTGGCTGCTGTGGCTTATCTGGATGGCAAACACCCCAGCGCTGTGATGTGTCGAGGCTATTACACCCAAAGCTATTTGGCTGCTTATGATTGGGATGGAAAAGACCTGTCTCTCCGTTGGCTCTTCGATTCACAAAAGTTCCCAGGCTATTCAGGACAAGGCAACCACAATCTCCGTGTGGGTGATGTGGATGGCGATGGTTGCGATGAGATCACCTATGGCGCGATGGCTGTTGACCATGATGGCACAGGACTTTACACCACCCGTATGGGACACGGAGATGCGATTCATCAATACGCTTTCTATCCAGACAGCACACAGCTTCAAATCTGGGATGTGCACGAAAATCGCAAGGATGGCTCAGTCTTTCGCGATGCCAAGACGGGACGTGTCATCTTCCAGATACCCAGCGACTCTGATGTGGGCCGAGGAATGGCTGCCGACATTGACCCCACCAACTATGGATTAGAGATGTGGTCTGCGTCCCAGCAAGGTTATTTCGATGTGAAAGGGAATCACTATCACACCAACATTTCCTTCCCACAGAACAGTGCCGTTTGGTGGGATGGCGATCTGTTGCGCGAACTGCTCGACCGTCATGCTGTCCTCAAATGGAACTGGAACACGCAGAAGGTGGAGACCCTCAAAGATTTCCGTGCCCAGGGCTGCATCTTCAACAACGGCACCAAGCAGAACCCTTGTCTTTCAGCCGACATTCTTGGCGATTGGCGTGAAGAAGTCATCGTGCGTGACTATGCAAGCACAGAGTTGCGCATCTATTCCACCACCATTCCTACAGAATATGGCTTCCCTTGCCTGATGTTCGACATTCCCTATCGTTTGAGTGTAGCTGCAGAGAATGTGGGATATAATCAGCCTCCCGAGCCTGGTTTTTTTCTTGGAAGCGACTTATACAAAAAAAAGAAGTGATGCGTCTGCATCACTTCGTAAACAAATTGAGGTCGATTGATTCTCCCATTTTCTGATAACCACTTGCATTGGGGTGCAACCAGTCGTTCTCAAACAGGAAATCAGGATTCAGACGATCAGGTTGATTCGGATCTCTGGTGTATGCATCAAAGTCGATGACACCATCATACTCCCCAGAGGTACGTATCCATTCGTTCACCATCTGACGTCCCTTCTCGCGCGATTCATTATAATAATTGTTACCCTTGATAGGCATGATGGTGGCACCATAAATCTTAATGCCCTTCTCGTGCGCCATACGAATCATCTTCTGGAACGACTCAATCAGTTGCTTGGCGGTGGCTTCACCATCTCGTGAACCACCCAAATCATTCACACCCTCGAACACAATTGCATATTTCACACCCTCCTGCTTCAGCACATCACGCTCATAACGGCTGTTGGCAGTGGGACCTAATCCGCCTCTCAACACGCAGTTGCCGCCCAAACCGAGATTCAGCACACTCAGGTTCTTGGTCTTCTTGTTGTTCAAAAGACGCTTCGAGAGCACATCTGTCCAACGATTCTGACCGTTGGTCGTGGTGCCACGTCCGTCCGTAATGGAATTACCAATGGCAGCGATAGATCCAAACTTTCCCTGTGGTGCCACCACCAACAGGCTGTTGATATAATACCAATGTGCTGTCTCCACTGCATCCTTGAAGTTCTTCGTGTTGCCCTTTGCAATGTAGGAACTGGTACGTGAGCCAGGATGTCCAGTCACATCCGTCTGTGACGCCTTTCCAAAATGAATGGTGATGGCCACATTCATGCGAGGTCTCAGCTTGAAAGGCACTGGGTCAGACACAATCACTTCACCTGGCTTCATCGTCACACCCCTCATACCGTTGAAGGACAGCGGAGTTGATGAGCCTTTGATATCAGAAGAAGCACCCTGAGATGCTGCCTCAGCCAATTCCACACCCAGAATCTCTGTTTCCTCTGTGTTGAACTCGTTCGACAACTTCAAGGCAACCTCTTTACCGCCAAACGACACTTCTACAATCTGTCGCAATGAATTGCCTGACAAATAGGGAGCAGGAGCCAAGTTATGAGGTTCCACCTTCTGAATGGCAGTCGTCCAAGTTGCCACATACTGCTGTTTCTTGTCTTTTGCCGACAGCATCACAGAAACCATCAGCATTGCTGCCATCAGCAATACACTTTTTCTCATATTCAAATACTTGTTTTTGGTTAATTAATATGATAAAATTATTTACTCTTCAGCCAGAACGTTCTGATACCGCTTTCCGTCATTGGAATCACGAATTCATACTTCACGAACTCCGACTCAGCCTTCTGCATAGTCTTCACAATTCGGTCAATCTGCTCATCCGTCAGCTTGTTTGGATCTAATTGCTCCATATACCCTTCCGACTGGACAGCCATCGACTTAGGATACTCGAAAATGGCGGGAGAGTTATAATTCGGAATATCTTCCGCAAACGTCAGTTCCTTCAAATCCGGGTTGTAGTTGATGAAGGCTGAATTCTCTTCGGGGAATGCCAACACGTTGTCCAGCAGCACACCCACCTCAAATTTCTCACCTTGCAACTCGTCCGCGATGGAACGCAGCACCAGACCCTTATACTTGCCATCCTTCACCACTCGGATACGTATATATTCAATCTCCGCCAATAAATCATCGAGATCCAGCGGCTCAGCCTCCACATCCACTACGTCAGCCTTCTTCACATAACCAAAATCAATCATGCTCAGTTCGTTGCGGACGCTCACCTTGTAGAAGTCACCCTCCTCGCCCACAACAGCCAGCACGTCACCAGCATAGGCAGGAGCTTCATCACAGCGATAGCCATCAGGCACATCCTGGTTCGACCACATATACACGATGTCAGCCATATCCGACTCCAGATCTTCCATCCAAATCACACGCCAAGGACTTTCCTCATCAGCCTCCATGAACACCTGCGTGCCCTCGTCGGCCACCACCCTCACAAACTTCACCATATCAGGCATACCCACTCCCAGAGGGTTCTTTGTTACCACTACAGAATCCTCTCCTTCCGAGGTTCCATTCGTTGTTTGCCCTTTGCAGTTCCACAGCAACAGAGAGACACACAATCCCATCACAAAAAACGCAATTTTCTTCATATTCGTAAAAGTATTAAATAGTTATTGTCAAATTCTTCTTGCAAAGTAACAACATTTTCCTCAAACCACAAAATCTTTCCCAAAAAGTTTCCAAAATGCTTGTTTGTTTCAGGATTTTATTCGTAACTTTGCGACATCAATCACTTTTTACTAATCTATTAAATCAGACAAAGACAATGGCAAAGAACAGATGGCTTCTCATGGCAGCAGCCCTCATGGTGGCAGTAAGCATGTCGGCACAATTCCCTGGTGGGTTTGGCAACTTCGCTGAAATGGCAAAGCGTCAGGCACAACAGAAGGCAGCGGAAGCTGAAAAGAATTATCAGAAAGGCAACGAGTATCTCGAGGCAAAGAAGTATGACAAAGCATTTGCCGCCTACGAAAAGGCAGCCAACGACGGTCATGCAGGCGCACAGTACAATCTTGCCGCCTTCTACCTCGAAGGCAAGCAAGTGCCACAAGACTACAACAAGGCTATCGAATTGTTTGAGCAAGCAGCCAACCAAGGTCTGAAGGATGCACAATTCAACCTTGCCACCATGTATCATCAGGGGGTCGGCATTCCCAAAGACGAACAGAAAGCGGAATACTGGGCAAAGGTCTATAAAGACATCATCAAGTTAGAACCCAAAAAGGAAGAAGTGCCCAACTTCCCCTTCCCTCCCCGACAGATGGAGCCCATCGAGGAAGTGCCAGATGAGCAGGCCGAATTCCCTGGTGGTCAGCAGGAACTCATGACTTTCCTGTCACAAAACATGAAATATCCCTCTGAGGCAATGGAAGCAGGTATTCAGGGACGCGTGCTGGTCGGTTTCGTCATCAACAAGGATGGCAGCGTAGATGAGGTCAAAGTGGTACGCTCCGCCCATGCCACATTAGACGCAGAAGCCGTACGCGTGGTCAAGGCAATGCCCAAATGGAAACCAGGAAAAAAAGACGGCAAGACAGTCCGCGTCAGATACACCTTGCCTCTGACCTTCAAGATGGCAGCACCAGAAGCAGAAGCTGAGAAAAGCGAAGCTACAGAATAAAGCATTTGTCATCGATAGTGAAAAAGGGGGTACATAGAGTCTTCCGTGTGGAAACACGGGAGACTTTTTGTCTGTCTTAGTTGGCTTTTCTTGAAAAACGAAGGACGAGAGCAGGTTTTCTTATTAAATATTGTGTATATGTCGTAAAAAAGTCGTAACTTTGCCCCGTTTTATATGGTTTAGTGAAGCAAAATGGACGTAGCAATCGTAAAATATAATGCCGGCAACATCGGTTCGGTGGAAAATGCGGTTAGACGCATGGGGCTTGAGCCTGTGGTGACAGATGATGTGGAAAGAATTCAAAAGGCTGACCGTGTGATTTTCCCAGGACAAGGTGAGGCGCACAGCGCGATGGCGTATCTGAAGGCACACCGTCTGGACGAGGTCATCATTGGGCTGAAGCAACCTGTGCTGGGCATCTGTATCGGAATGCAGCTGTTGTGCCGTCACAGCGAGGAGCACAATACAGATTGCCTTGGTGTGTTTGATGTGGACGTGAAGCGTTTTCTTCCCCAACAGCACGAGGACAAGGTGCCCCAGATGGGTTGGAACACAGTAGAGGACACGAAATCGGAACTATTCGCTGGGTTTGAAAAGCCTGAATTCGTCTATTTCATTCACAGTTTCTACGTACCCAAGTGCGATTGGACGATTGCAACCACTAACTACATACAGCCCTACTCTTCTGCCTTGCATAAAGATAATTTCTATGCCACGCAGTTCCATCCAGAGAAGAGCGGACGAGTGGGCGAAAAGATATTAACGAATTTCATAAACATCAAATGATAGAAATAATTCCTGCCATAGATATTATTGATGGCAAATGTGTGCGTCTGACTCAAGGCGACTACGGCACGAAAAAGGTGTACAACGAAGACCCGTTGGAAGTGGCGAAGATGTTTGAGGCACATGGTATCAGACGTTTGCACACCGTCGATTTGGATGGTGCACGTTCTGCACACATTGTGAACTATAAAACCATAGAGCGCATTGCTGACCACACGAGTCTGGTGATTGACTTTGGAGGTGGTATCAAGAGCGACGAGGATATTGACATCGCCTTTGCCAGTGGTGCCACGATGGTGACTATCGGTAGTGTAGCGGTGAAGAACCCTACCCTATTCGAGACTTGGCTCGAGAAGTACAACGACAACAAAATCATTCTGGGTGCAGACGTGAAGAACGGACGTATCAGCATCAACGGTTGGAAAGAAGAAGGAGAGGATGAATTACTGCCATTTCTACAGCGTTATGTGGCGAAGGGTGTTGACAATGTGCTCTGCACAGACATCAGCAAGGATGGTATGTTGGAAGGGCCTGCAGTGCAACTGTATGAAGACGTGATGAAAGAATTCCCTGAATTGCACCTGATTGCCAGTGGTGGTGTGAGCTGCATTGAGGATATAGACCTGTTGAACTCGGCAGGTATCCCTGCTGTGGTGTTTGGTAAGGCTATTTACGAGGGAAAGATTAAGATGGAGGAGTTGGAGAAGTATGTTGGCTAAAAGAATAATACCTTGCCTTGATATCAAGGACGGACAGACCGTGAAGGGCACAAACTTCGTGAACCTTCGTGAAGCTGGCGACCCAATTGAATTGGGTAAGATGTACAGCGAGCAAGGAGCAGATGAGTTGGTGTATCTGGACATCACGGCTTCTCACGAAGGACGCAAGACCTTCACAGAGCTGGTGAAGCGGATTGCTCAGGAGATTAACATTCCTTTCACGGTAGGTGGTGGCATCAACGAATTGAGCGATGTGGACAGATTGCTAAATGCAGGTGCTGATAAGGTGAGCATCAATTCTGCGGCCTTGAGACGTCCTGAACTGATTGATGAGATTGCCAAGAATTTCGGCAGCCAGGTATGTGTGGTGGCGATTGATGCAAGGTGTGAGGATGACACAACGCATGAAAATGGAGACCCTCTCATTGATGGAGATTGGGTGTGTTATGTGAATGGCGGACGTGTTCCGACGCAATACAAGCTTTTCGACTGGGCAAAAGAGGTGAATGAGAGAGGTGCTGGTGAGATTCTGTTCACGTCGATGAATCACGATGGTGTGAAGCGTGGCTTTGCCGATGTGGCCCTCAGAAAGCTGGCTGACTCGTTAACTATTCCTGTGATAGCCTCTGGTGGTGCAGGGTGCAAGGAGCACTTCCGCGACACATTTATCAATGGGCACAGCGATGCTGCGCTAGCTGCAAGCGTGTTCCACTTTGGAGAAATCCCCATTCCAGAACTGAAACAGTATCTGAGAAGCGAGGGCGTGAATGTGAGATTATAAACAAAACAATATAATGGAAATCGATTTTAAGAAAATGGACGGTCTGGTGCCAGCCATTGTGCAGGATGCCAAGACCTTGAAGGTGCTCATGCTCGGCTTCATGAACGAAGAAGCATATAAGAAGACGGTAGAAACGGGCAAAGTGACCTTTTATAGCCGTACTCGTCAGACGCTTTGGACAAAGGGTGAGACCAGTGGCAACTTCCTCAACGTGGTGGAGATTCTGAACGACTGCGATCAAGACACGCTACTCATCAAGGCTAATCCTGTGGGTCCTGTGTGCCACACTGGTGCCGACACCTGCTGGAACGAGAAGAACGATAACCCCATCATGTTCTTGGTGGAGTTGCAGCGCTTCATCGAAAAGCGTCATGAGGAGATGCCAGAAGGCAGCTACACCACATCCCTCTTCAAGGATGGTTGTCATCGTATGGCACAGAAGGTGGGCGAAGAGGCATTGGAAGCAGTCATCGAAGCAGTTGCCAACAACAACGAACGACTGGTGTATGAAGCTTCAGACATGCTCTACCACCTCATCGTGCTGCTCACTTCGAAGGGCTTAACCATCGAAGACCTGGCAACGGAACTGGCAGAACGCCACGACCCCAACTGGCATAAACACTAATAAGATGAATCTGATTGACTATAAGGACGTCAACATCTATCAGGAATCGCAACTGGTGCTGCAAGATGTGAACGTGGAGATTGGCGAAGGGGAATTCGTCTATCTCACGGGCAAAGTGGGCACAGGCAAGAGTTCCTTCCTCAAAACCATCTATGGCGAATTACCCCTCAAGGAAGGTGAAGCCAAGGTGATGGGCCACGACATGGTGGAGTTGAAACGCCGTCATCTGCCTGACCTCAGAAAGAAGCTGGGTATCATCTTTCAGGACTTCCAACTGCTGACTGACCGCACAGTGGATGCCAATCTGCGTTTCGTTTTGAAAGCAACTGGCTGGAAGAACAAGGTGGACATCAATCAGCGCATCAGCGATGTGCTTGAACTGGTGGGCATGTCAACGAAGGGCTACAAGATGCCATCAGAACTTTCGGGTGGAGAGCAGCAGCGCATCGTCATTGCACGTGCCATTCTGAACAGCCCCAAGCTCATCCTTGCCGACGAGCCTACGGGCAACCTCGATGCCGAGACAAGCCGTCAGATTGTGGAGCTCCTTCAGCAAATCAGCAAGGCTGGCAGCACAGTCGTGATGATCACCCACAACCAGATCTTGCTCGAACAGTTCCCTGGACGCCAGCTGCTGTGTGAGAATCACCAGCTGACAGAAGTAACGCCACAGAAGAAAGAGCCGGAAACGACAGAAGAATTAGATTAAAAACCATACACATATAATATATATTATGAAAGTACTTAAGTTTGGCGGAACATCCGTAGGCACCCCTCAGCGAATGAAGGATGTCGTAAAACTCATCACCGACGGCGAGCAAAAGATTGTTGTACTCTCAGCCATGTCGGGCACGACGAACTCACTGGTAGAAATCTCTGATTACCTCTACAAAAAGAATCCAGAAGGTGCGAACGAAACCATCAACACCCTCGAAAAGAAATATAAGAAGCATGTAGAAGAACTCTACACCACCAATGCCATGAAGCAGAAGACGCTCACCTTCCTGAAGGAGGAGTTCGACTATCTGCGTTCATTCACGAAGGGAATCTTCACCATGTTCGAAGAGAAAATCATCGTCGCTCAGGGCGAAATCATCTCCACCAACATGGTGACGAACTACCTCATTGAACAGGGCTACAACGCAATGCTCATCCCTGCGTTGGAGTTCATGCGCACAGATAAAAATGCAGAGCCAGACTTGGAGTACATCCGTGAGAAGATCAAGGTGCAGCTCAATGAGAATCCTGGCAAAGAAATCTATATCACACAGGGCTTCATCTGCCGCAATGCATACGGCGAGGTGGACAACCTGCAACGTGGTGGATCAGACTACACAGCCTCCCTCATCGGCGCCGCTGTGGATGCTTCTGAAATTCAGATTTGGACAGACATTGACGGCATGCACAACAACGACCCACGTTTTGTGGAACATTCCTCACCTGTCAACCATTTGCACTTCGAGGAGGCTGCTGAACTGGCTTACTTCGGTGCGAAGATTCTGCACCCCACTTGTGTGCAGCCAGCCAAGTATGCAGGCATCCCTGTGAAGTTGCTCAACACAATGGATCCAACTGCACCTGGCACAGTCATCAGCAACGAGACAGAGCGTGGCAAGATTAAGGCTGTGGCAGCAAAGGACAACATCACCGCCATCAAGATTACATCATCTCGCATGTTGCTGGCGTATGGCTTCCTGCGCAAGGTGTTTGAGATTTTCGAGTCATACAAGACTTCCATCGATATGATTGCCACTTCTGAAGTGGGTGTGAGCGTGTCCATCGACAATGCCACTCATCTCGATGCCATCGTGAACGAATTGAAGAAGTTCGGTCATGTGCACGTTGACAAGGATATGTGCATCATCTGTGTGGTGGGTGACCTCGAAGCTGAGAATGTCGGTTTCGAAAGCAAGGCAACAGAGGCACTCAAGGAGATACCTGTCCGCATGATTTCCTACGGAGGCTCCAACCACAACATCTCCTTCCTCATCTCAGCAGAAGACAAGAAGAAGGCACTGCAATCACTCTCCGATCACCTGTTTAACGAATAAGATAATATGGGCATAGAAATGAATGTGGAAAGGTTTGCGAATGTTCGCACACCTTTCTACTATTACGACACAAACATCCTGCGTCAGACACTCGATGCCATCAACGCAGAAACAAAGAAACACGACAACTATTTCGTACACTACGCCGTGAAGGCCAATGCCAACCTCAAGGTGCTGCAAGTCATCAACGAGGCAGGACTGGGCATTGACTGCGTGTCAGGTGGCGAAATAGAACAAGTGCTCAAGGCTGGCTTCCCTGCCAACAAGATTGTCTTTGCTGGTGTGGGAAAAAGCGACTGGGAAATAGAACTGGGACTCGACAAGGACATTTTCTGCTTCAATGTCGAGAGCATTCCTGAACTGGAGGTCATCAACGAGATTGCCGCTTCGAAAGGTAAGGTGGCAACCATCTGTTTCCGCATCAATCCCAACGTGGGTGCCCACACCCATGCCCACATCACCACAGGCTTGGCTGAAAACAAGTTCGGCATCGCGATGGAGGACATGGAGAAGGTCATCCGTTTGGCACAAGGCATGAAGAACGTGCAGTTCAAGGGACTCCACTTCCACATCGGTTCACAGATTCTCCAAATGGACGACTTCATCGCCCTTGCCAATCGTGTGAACGAACTGCAGGATCGTCTGGAAGAACAGGGCATTCAGATGGAAATCATCAATGTGGGTGGTGGACTTGGCGTTGACTACGAAGACCCACAAGGCAACCCCATCCCTAACTTCAAGGACTATTTCGCTGTCTATGAGAAGTATCTGAAAGTCCGTCCACGACAGACGGTTCATTTCGAGCTCGGACGTGCTGTCGTGGCTCAATGTGGTGCACTTATCACCAAGGTCAACTACGTGAAGCAAGGCTCTGTGAAGCAGTTTGCCATTGTCGATGCAGGTTTCACCGATCTCATCCGCCCTGCTCTCTACGATGCCCATCATCGCATCATCAACCTCAGCAGCAACGAAGCCGAGGAAACCTACGATGTGGTGGGTCCCATCTGCGAGTCGAGCGACACCTTCGACAAGGGCATCCTTCTGCCCAAGACACATCGTGGCGACCTTCTCGCCCTCCTCTCTGCAGGAGCCTATGGCGAAATCATGGCATCCAGCTACAACTGCCGACGCCTGCCCGACGGATACACGAGCGAGGAACTGAACTGACTGTAAGGACAAGTGACACAATGTCATATAAATGCCAGAGTTTCATGCGCTGGCATCTTTTTTGTTCATTGCAAGGAAACAAAAAATCATTGAATGATGGAAAAAGATATAAAGAACGAAGAGATGAACGAGGAAATCGTTCAGGAAGAGCAGAAAACGGCTGCCGAGGAGCAGACGGAAGCTGCTGACACCACGAAAGAGAAAGAGGCTCCCAAGGAACTGACTCCTGAGGAGAGAATCGCTGAGCTGGAGAAGCAGGTGGAGGATCTAAAGAATCAGCAACTGTATAAGGTGGCTGAGTTCGACAACTTTCGCAAGCGTGTGATGCAGGAGAAGGCCGACCTCATCAAGAATGGCGGTGCAAAGGTCATCACTACCCTGCTTCCCATCATCGACGACTTGGAACGTGCCCAACAGAACATGGACAAGTATGAGGATGTGAATGCGGTGAAGGAAGGACTCAACCTGATCATCGACAAGTTCTTCAAGCTCCTGGCTCAGGAGGGATTGAAGAAGATGGACGTGGTGGGGCAGCAATTCGACAGCGACCTGCACGAGGCCATCGCTATGGTGCCCGGTCAACCTGACGACCAAAAAGGCAAGGTGATGGACTGCATGACTCCTGGTTATACATTGAATGACAAAGTAATCCGCTACGCCAAGGTGGCTGTGGCAGAATAACCAGCCCACGCGCTGGGCGTTTTTAATGTCAAATATGCAATAAGAAAGTGGCGAAAAGAGACTATTACGAGGTGCTGGGAGTGTCGAAGACGGCTTCCGACGACGAGATCAAGAAGGCCTACAAGAAGATGGCCATCAAGTATCACCCCGACCGCAATCCGGGTGACAAACAGGCAGAGGAGAAGTTTAAGGAGGCTGCTGAGGCATACGATGTGCTTCGCGACCCGCAGAAGCGTCAGCGTTATGACCAGTTCGGTCCCGATGCCTTTGGTCCTGGAGCAGGAGGTTTCGGAGGTGGACAAGGCATGTCGATGGACGACATCTTCAGCATGATGAGCGACGTGTTTGGCGGAGGCTTCGGAGGCGGCTTCAGCGGCTTCGGAGGCGGCTTTGGTGGTGGCGGTCAGCGCAGAAAGCCTGTCTATAAGGGTCAGGACTTGCGTATGCGCATCGAGCTGGATCTGAACGACATCGTGAATGGTGTGACGAAGAAGTTCAATGTGCGCACAGACATCACCTGTCCTCATTGCAACGGCTCAGGTTCAGAGGACGGACAGGAATCCACTTGCGGCACTTGTAACGGACAGGGTGTGGTGTATAAGACCCGTCAGACGATGCTCGGCATCATGCAGACACAGACGGTGTGCGACACCTGTCATGGTGAAGGCAAGGTCATCAAGAATAAATGTAAGCATTGTAATGGCGAGGGCATCGTGAAGGGCGAGAAGCAAGTGGAGGTGGAACTGCCCGCAGGACTCGTGGAAGGTTATGCCTACAACTTCCAGGGCAAAGGCGGTGCCGGTCGCAGAAATGGTGTGAACGGCGACTTGCAGATTCTCGTGCATGAGAAGCCCCATCCAGAACTGGTGCGCGACGGTGTTGACCTCGTCTATAACCTCCTGCTCACCATTCCACAAGCCGTGTTGGGCACGTCGCTCGAAGTGCCCACGCATGACGGCAAAGCGAAAATCACCATTCCGGCAGGCACACAACCAGGCACCGTGCTCCGACTGAAGAACAAGGGCATCCCCGACATCAACAGCTATGGCGGTCAACGGGGCGATGAAATCATCAACATCTCCGTCTATATGCCCGAAACACTCACGAAGGAGGAACGTCAGGCCATCGAGACCCTGGCAGGGAGCGACAACATCAAACCCTCCACCAGCATCAAGGACAAAATCTTCAGCCACTTCCGAGCATACTTCAAGAAGTGAATATAAAAAATCACATATTTTAGGTATTGCGTAGTGCTGAAATAGTGCGTACCTTTGCAGCGAATTTTGAAATGTTATACAACAATCCACTTCGAATCTTTACTCATAATAATAAACCCGTGTCGTGAGACACCACTATCAAAATTACGTAAACCATAAAATGTTAGAGGCTAAAAGACCGCTTCTCTTGTTCGTGAGGAACATTGGGAAGCGGTTTTCTCTTTGTCCTATTTGTATAGGATGTCTCGAATGTCGTGCCGTCCGACAAACCGGCTCATATCAACATTACCTCGGATGCCTCGCACGGAGCCTGTGGCTGAATACTGCCAGAGGACATAGTCATTGTCGTCGTAGAGGTCAGGCTCAATGAAGGAATAGGCAGCAATGAAGAACTTATAGACACGAAGACGCGAATTACCGTGTATATGCTTGTTATAGAAGTTCTTGCCAGTATAGATGATAGGCTTCTTGCCAAATTCATGTTCGAGGAGTTCGCAGAATTCAAGCAGTCGTGTCTGCAAGACGGCGTCGGACACTCCGTTGGTAGTCTCGACATCGACCACAGGCAGGAGGTCTTGCTTGCGCGTTTCCACACGCGACATGAAGTTGTCAAACTGACCTTTGGCGGAGAGTTGTGGACGGAAGAAATGATAGGCACCCACCTTAAGTCCCACACGCTTGCATTCATTGAAATTATAGGAATAGGTGTCGTCCTGATTACCTGTTCCTTCTGTGGCTTTCAGATAGACATAGGTCACCTTGGAGTCACGTGCCACCTCGTCCCAATTGATGCGTCCCTGATAGTGGCTCACATCAATGCCGTGTGCCCCACTACCTCCAGTGCCTCGTCCACGAGTTGATGAATGATTGGCAAACAAAGGCATCTCCAGGGGCTTTGTATGGCGGTCTGGACGTGCCTTGGATGCGATGGGATCTGGCTGAATTTCCACCAAGGTTGACTCTGTGTGTTTGGGCTTCTTGGGTTTGTCCTTCTTTTGTGCATAGAGTGTAGTCACACACAAAGATGCAAGGACTGTCAATAATATATATATGTACGCGCGATTAACGTTTGTCATGTGCTCTTGTCAAATTTGAGTACAAATGTAGTCTTTTTCGTTCTAATTCGCAACTATTCATGAAAGTCTTAACTTTTTTAATGATTTTAAAGACAAAAAATGGCATACATGTCATGAATAATGACTAATTTTGGCGCGAATTTGTAAGATAAGACATGGAAGGGCAAGCAACATATTGGTTTGTGTTCATCGGCAACTCATTCTTGCTGGAACATGATGACAGCGGTTATCGTGTAC
>JAGAAZ010000033.1 GCA_017614895.1 Bacteroidaceae bacterium
ACAGCGGACTCGAAGAGCGACATCTGATTGAGGGCATCGAACTTCGTGTAGCCAATCTTATCAATGAATGCCAAGATGCCTTCAGGACTGTAACCACGACGACGAAAACCACAGATGGTCGGCATACGAGGGTCGTCCCATCCATTCACAATACCCTCTTTCACCAAGATGAGCAGATTGCGCTTGGACAGCAAGATATGCGTGAGGTTCAGTTTATTGAACTCGGTCTGACGAGGACGATTGTCATCAATAGGATTGTCTGTGCCATCGGTCTCCTTCGCCCAATCGACAAAGAGGTCGTAGAGCGGACGGTGGCTCACAAACTCGAGCGTGCACCATGAGTGGGTCACGCCCTCCCAATAGTCACATTGTCCATGCGTGAAGTCATACATTGGGTAGGCATTCCATTGGTTGCCTGTACGCCAATGAGGCATGTTCAGCACACGATAGAGGATAGGGTCACGGAAGTGCATGTTGGGGCTTGCCATATCTATCTTGGCACGCAACACCATCTTGCCTGGTTCCATGTTACCAGAGTTCATCTCCTCGAAGAGACGCAGACTTTCCTCCACAGGTCGGTCACGATATGGCGAATTGGTACCAGCCTGAGTCGGCGTGCCCTTCTGCTCAGCAATCTGTTCGGCTGTCTGTTCGTCGATATATGCCCTACCCTGCTTGATCAGCGCAACGGCCAAATCCCAAAGTTTCTGGAAATAGTCGCTTGCATAATAGATGTTGCCCCATTTGAAGCCGAGCCACTCGATGTCGCGCTTGATGGCCTCCACATACTCTGTGTCTTCCTTCTGGGGGTTGGTGTCATCCATACGGAGGTTACACACACCACCATACTTCTGTGCCAAGCCAAAGTCGAGCGCAATTGCTTTTGCGTGTCCTATATGCAAGTAGCCATTAGGTTCGGGGGGGAAGCGTGTCTGCATCCTTCCTCCGTTCTTACCCTCAGCCAAATCTTTCACCAGCTGTTCTTCAATAAAGTTGAGAGATTCTTTTCTGCCCTCTTCCGTTTTGAGTTCTTCTGCGTTTTCTACACTCATGTCAACTTTTCTTATATTCGTGTTCTTATATGAATTCAGTTACTTTAATGTATAATGTGTGTCATCCACTTCAATATTGGGTGCAAAATTACAAAAGATTTTCCTTGTTTCAAGCATGTTCACCCATAAAAATGACGAAAAAACACGATTTATGTTGAAAAACACATTTCCCGTCACTTGTTTATTCAAAAATAACCTCTACCTTTGCCATCGTTATCCTGAAAACAATCTTTTTACCTTAGAAACTAGTACCTAAAAAGGGAAAAGGAGACATCTCATTGGGAAGTGAGATGTCTTCCGCTTTTTAAAGCCTCATTTCATTGGATTTTCTCACAAGAACTAAAAATTATCAATGACCAATGAGCAATTATCAATTAAAATCCGTACCTTTGCCCCAACATTCAAATTACTAATACATATTCATCTATGAAACCTTTTATGGACGAAAACTTCCTGTTGCAGAGCGAAACCGCACAGAAGTTGTATCACGAACATGCGGCAAAAATGCCAATCATTGACTATCATTGTCATCTTGTTCCTCAGCAAGTGGCTGAAAACAAGCGTTTTGAATCCATTACACAGATTTGGTTGGGAGGTGACCATTACAAGTGGAGAGCTATGCGCAGCAATGGTGTGGCAGAGCGTTTCTGTACGGGCAAAGACACCTCTGACTGGGAAAAGTTCGAGAAGTGGGCAGAGACCGTCCCCTACACTTTCCGCAACCCCCTCTATCATTGGACACATCTGGAACTGAAGACGGCGTTTGGCATTGACAAGACGCTGAATCCAGAGAATGCCCGTGAGATTTATGACGAGTGCAATGAACAAATCAAGAACGACCCGAAGTTCACACCTCGTGGTTTGATGAAATACTATAATGTGAAGGTGGTTTGCACAACGGATGATCCTATTGATTCCCTCGAATACCACAAGCAGGTGGCAGCTGACCCCACAATGGAAACGAAGATGCTCCCAACCTGGCGTCCTGACAAGGCTATGGCTGTGGAAGTCCCTGCCAACTTCAAAGCATACGTGGACAAACTGTCAGAAGTAAGCGGCAAAGCTATCAACAGCTTCAACGACTACATTGATGCCATCCAGGCACGTCATGATTTCTTTGCTTCGATGGGCTGCAAACTCTCCGATCATGGTATTGAGGAGTTCTACGCAGAAGATTATACAGACGCTGAGATCAAAGCTATCTTCAATAAGGTGTATAGTGGCAAGGAATTGGCTCAGGAAGAGATACTTAAATACAAGTCAGCGATGATGCACATCTTTGGTATGCAAGATGCAGAAGCCGGCTGGGCACAGCAGTTCCACTATGGTGCCATCCGCGACAACAACTCGAAGATGTTCAAGCTTATCGGTCCGGACACAGGCTTTGATTCCATCGGTGAATTCAATACTGCTAAGAAGTGCTCGAAGTTCCTCGACAAATTGAATGCTGAGGGCAAGTTGGCAAAGACCATTCTCTACAACCTGAATCCTTGTGCCAACGAGGTGTTGGCCACGATGTTGGGCAACTTCCAAGATGGTTCTATTCCTGGTAAGATTCAGTGGGGTTCTGGTTGGTGGTTCCTCGATCAGAAGGATGGCATGACCAAGCAGATGAATACTTTGTCCCTGCTCGGACTCTTGAGCCGTTTTGTGGGTATGCTTACAGATTCCCGTTCCTTCCTCTCCTACCCTCGTCACGAGTACTTCCGTCGTATCCTTTGCAATCTCGTTGCCACCGATATCGAGAACGGCGAAGTGCCATACACGGGTTATGAGGCAGCGCGTGTGAACCAGATGATTGAAGACATCTCCTACAACAACGCCAAGAATTATTTCAATTTCTAAGTAGCCCATTTCCTCTGAACTGTAAACTCTAAAATAGAATTGGCTACTCCTGATTTCCGCTTTAAACAATTCACCATCCGCCACGACCGTTCAGCCATGAAAGTCGGGACGGATGGTGTGTTGCTTGGCGCATGGGCACAGGTGCCAATATACGAGCAGCCAACACCACATCCAAGCGTGCTCGATGTGGGTACAGGGACAGGGTTGATTGCCTTGATGCTGGCACAGCGATATCCTGATGCCAAGATTGTAGGAATCGACATTGATGAGGCTTCTATTGAGCAGGCAAAAGAAAACGTAGAAAGCACTCCGTTCAAGACACAAATTGCTATATTAGAACAAGACTTTTCAAATATTGACTCTTTCTCTAATCAATATGACTTAATCGTTTCTAATCCACCATTTTATACAGAAGATACTTTAGGCGGAAAAGAAGCAAGAGATAAGGCTCGTCATACTACCTCTTTACCTTTCGAGATCTTGGTAAAAAACGCTGCAAAATTATTGACAAAGAGCGGACTGTTTAGTGTCATCATTCCCTTTCAAAGTGCAGCGGATTTCATCAGCATTTGTGTAGCCAACAGACTCTATCTTACACGCCGTCTAAACATTCGCTCGAAGGAGACTAAACCCTTCAATCGGGTTATGCTGGAATTCAGCACCACCATCCAATCTGCTGAAATCAACACTCTGACACTCTATGACACTCATCATGAACGAACTCCCGAATATACTCAACTTACGCAAGATTTCTACCTATGAACTATCAAGACATCATTGATAAATATTATCCAGAAGATAATGAACTGCGCCATATTTTGATGGTGCATAGCCGTAGTGTGGCAGATAAAGCCCTCGCCATTGTTGACCAACACCCCGAACTAAAGGCAGACCGCCAGTTTGTGGAGGAGGCTTCCATGCTACATGACATCGGTATTTTTCGTTGCGATGCGGAGGGCATCTATTGTTTTGGCACCGAACCCTACATTTGCCATGGAACGATTGGTGCAGAATTGATGCGTACTGAAGGATTCCCACGTCACGCCAGAGTGTGTGAAAGACATACTGGCGCAGGGCTCTCCTTGCAAGAAATAGAGAGACAAAATCTGCCTGTTCCTCATCGTGATTTATTGCCTGAAACCATCGAAGAACAAATAATCTGCTATGCCGATAAATTCTTCTCTAAAACCAAACTCACGACAGAAAAGACATTGGAGCAAGCCATCCTTTCACTTTCCAAATTTGGTGACGAAGGAGTGGAACGATTCGTTAAATGGTCTAAAAGGTTCGGCTAATTAGTATTTATTAAAATAAATATGCCGATTATTTCCTGAAAAAGTCGTACCTTTGCCCCCGTTTTATGAGAAGTCAAAGGTTTATAGCATTTTTTCTCGTACTCATCACCGTACTTTCCACGACGGCTTTCAACATTCCATTGGTCGGCAAGTCTCACCACTTTGTCGGCCATCATGATGTTGACACCACCCTTGTTGACACGCTCCCATCGAAAGACGTCACAGACCATTCGGACACGGTGAAAATGACCGAGTCCGACTCCCTGCTGATCAACCTTGATTCTCTCAAAGCACAGTTTGACCGTGAACACGGCATAGAACCGAACAAGTCGAGAGCTATCCAATGGAATGATTCGGTGGCGGCGGCAGAGGATTCCATCCGAAAAGCGCAGAAGAAGAGTGCGTTGGAAGCTCCTGTGGTTTATACAGCTAAGGACTCCATGACCTTCTACATGGATACTAAAACGGCCTTTCTCTTTGGCAATGCTGATGTGAAATATCAGAACATCAACCTCACCTCGGAAAACATCCACATGAACATGGACAGTTCTACCGTTCATGCCGTTTATGGGCTTGATTCTCTCGGCAACAAGTATGGTAAACCTGTTTTCAAGGAGGGAAGTGAAGAATACAAGACGGAGACCATGTCCTATAACTTCAAGACGAAAAAGGGATTTATCACCAATCTCTACACAGAGCAAGAGGACGGTTTCATCACATCAGAGGAATCCAAGAAAAGTGAGGACGGTGTGTACTATACACGTGGTGGCACCTACACTACCTGCGATGAAGAACATCCGCATTTCTACATCAGAATGTCACGAATGAAGGTGCGTCCTGGCAAGAGTGTATTCTCTGGTCCAGCATGGCTCGTCGTGGAGGATGTGCCACTTCCATTGGCTGTTCCCTTTGCTTATTTCCCCATCACAGGCACTTATTCCAGCGGATTCATTATGCCTACTTATGGTGATGAGTTCACACGAGGTTTCTACTTGCGTGACGGTGGCTACTACTTTGCCATCAGCGACTACATGGACTTAAAAGTGACGGGCGAGATCTTCACGAAGGGTTCATGGGGTGTGGGTGCACAGACTACTTACAAGAAACGTTATAAATTTAGCGGCAATTTCTACTTCAACTACCAGGTAACGAAGGAGGGTGAGAAGAACATGCCCGACTACGGTGTGCAGAAGAACTTCAAGGTACAATGGAGTCATCGCACCGATCCTAAAGCATCGCCTAACAGCTCCTTCTCCGCCAGCGTAAACTTCGCTACACAATCCTACGAGAAGAACAACCTCACCTCGCTCTATAACCCCACCTCCTACTCTCAGAGCACACGTACTTCGTCTGTGTCTTATTCGCACAACTTCCGCAAAATAGGGCTTTCCTTGTCCAGTTCTTTCAACATTTCGCAGAATATGCGTGACTCCACCCTCGCATTGACCTTACCCTCTCTTTCTTGGTCACTCTCCACCTTCTATCCTTTCAAACGTAAGGCGGCAGTAGGTAGGGAACGCTGGTATGAGAAAATCAGTTTGAAATATACTGGTACGCTTTCTAATTCCATCACAACGAAAGAGGACAAAATCATGCATTCCTCCCTCGTGAAGGACTGGAAGAACGGTATGAAGCACAACATACCTATTTCCGCCTCGTTCAACATCTTGAAGTACATCAATGTAACCCCGATGCTGAACTACACTGAACGATGGTATACCAACAAGGTAATCCAAAGCTGGGACCAGGGAAACAACAAGGTAGTGCGCGACACCATCTATGGGTTCAACCGCGTGTTTGACTATAACCTCTCCCTGAGTGCCAACACCAAGCTCTACGGTACCTATAAGCCTAATCCCAAGGTGTTTGGAGAGAAACTGCAAATGGTGCGACATGTCTTCACACCCTCAGTCAGCTTCAGTTATGCACCTGACTTTGGTGACAGCAGATATGGCTATTGGAAAACCTACACCCGAACAGATGAGGAGGGAAATGTGACCCAGGTACCCTACTCTCCTTACACGGGTTCATTGTATGGCACGCCAAGCACAGGTAAAACTGGTGCTGTCAGTTTCAGTATCTCAAACAACATTGAAGCGAGGGTCATGGGACGTAATGACTCCCTTAAGAAAGTCAGTATCATCGATGAACTTGGAGCTTCCCTTTCTTATAACATGGCTGCAGAACGTCAGCCCTGGTCGAATCTTTCCACCCGTCTGCGTCTGAAATGGGGAAAGACCACCTTCAATATGAGTGCAGTTTTCATGACTTATGCGTATGAATTCGACAAGAACGGTAACGTTATTGTGGGTGACCGCACAGAATGGTCCTACGGTCGTTGGGGACGTTTCCAGGGCATGTCGAAAAATCTTTCTTATACGTTCAACAACCAGTCATTCAGGCAGATTAAGCAGAGCATCATGAAACTCTTCGGACGCAACAAAGACCTCGACGAAGATATTGGAAATACTGATACAGACGAAGAAGATGAAGACATGGACGACTTGGAGACGAACATCGACAACCCTAACAAGCAGAAAAAGAAAGAATCCCCTGACGGATTAGATGCCGATGGCTACATGAAGTTCCAGATGCCATGGGCTTTCTCCATCTCGTATGGTATTACCATGTACGAAGACCGCAGTAAGGAAATCAACGTGAAGACCATGCGTTATCCTTACTCCTTCACGCAGAACCTGAACTTCTCAGGCAATCTGAAACTGGCCAGCAACTGGAACTGCAACTTTGCATCGGGATGGGATTTCACTACCAAGAAAATATCCATGACGACCGTGAACATCTCACGAGACATGCATTGCTTCAACATCTCCTGCGGACTCGTGTTCGGCATCTACACCAGTTACCACATCTCCCTGCGTGCCAACGCCAGCACCCTTACAGACGCCCTCAAATACGATAAGAAATCAAGTTATTCAAGCTCCATCCAATGGTATTGATATGTCAAGAATACTCGCTATAGATTACGGACAGAAACGCACAGGCATCGCCGTGACAGACACCCTGCAGATGATTGCCAACGGACTCGCCACCATCGAGACCAAAGAACTCGAAAAGTTCATTCTCGACTATGTGGCAAAAGAAGATGTGTCTGTCATCGTTGTGGGGAAACCTACCCAAATGAATGGTGAGAACAGCGAGAACATGAAACGCATCGAGCCCTTCTTCAACCGACTGAAGAAGCTCCTTCCTGACAAGGAAATCACCTACTACGATGAGCGTTTCACCTCTGTACTGGCACACCAAGCCATGCTCCAAAGCGGCATCGGGAAGAAAGCCAGACAAGATAAGGCACTGGTCGATAAGATTAGTGCCACCATCATACTCGAAGATTACCTACAAAGCAAACATAATAAATTGTAATTAGTTAACAATCAAATAGTCAATGATTTTACCCATGTACATATTCGGTCAGCCTGTGCTTCGCAAGACTGCCGAAGAGATAGACTTCAATGCCTATCCCAATCTCAAAGAACTTATTACCAACATGTTTGAGACCTTAGAGCGTTCTGAAGGTGTCGGACTTGCAGCCCCTCAAGTGGGACTTCCCATCCAACTCTTCATCATCGACCTCGATGTCATCTCTGACGACGAGCCTCAATACAAGGGTTATCGTCGTGCTTTCATCAATCCTGAAATCATTGAGGAAAGCGAAGAGACCACCACGATGTCCGAAGGATGCCTCTCCATTCCTGGCATCAACGAAAGCGTGAAGCGTCCATCCAAGGTGCTGGTCAACTACCTTGACGAGAACGGTGAAGAGCAGGAACGGTGGCTCGAAGGTTTTGAGGCACGTGTGTTTCAGCATGAATACGATCACCTCGAAGGCAAGATGTTCGTTGACCGTCTTTCCCCCTTCCGAAAGCAGATGATCAAGTCCAAACTCATTGCCATGACCAAGGGTAAGTTCTCTGCACACTATAAGTGCAAACCCAATAGAGGTTAGAAGGAAGATGTATGAGGTGAACGGTAAAAAATGAATCCATTACGTCGTTTTATATCATCCGTTGTGTTTCGCATCATCGCGTTAGCTCTCCCCCTTTTGGGGATGAGTGGCTATGTTCATGCCCAAATCAACGCTGACCGCATGATGAATATCGCCCGCAACGCCCTTGCATACGACGACTATGTACTCTCTATCAGCTACTTCAATCTCGTCATCAATTACAAACCCCACCTCTACGAGCCTTACTTCTATCGGGGTGTAGCGAAGTTCTACCTCGAAGACTATTCTGGCACAGTCCTTGACTGTACAGAAGCCATCCGACGCAATCCATATTTCCCCAACACTTACGAATTGCGGGGACTTGCCTACATCAACATGAATCGCTTCCCTGAAGCCATCGCCGACTATAGGACAGCAACAGATATGTCGCCTGATCTTCGTTCCCTTTGGCACAACCTTGCCCTCTGCTATATCGAGACGGACAGCCTCGACCAAGCTGACAGCATCACCAGCACCATCATCAAGAAGTGGGCAAAGCAAGCTGATGGCTACACCCTCAAGGCACAAGTTTTCTTACAGAAAAAAGATACCGTTGCCGCTGAAACGTGCCTTGACAAAGCCCTTGAAGTGGATAAATACAACATTCCTGCACATACAGCTAAGGCCAACATCCTGATGAGCCACGAGCAGTATAGCGAAGCCATTCAGCACTTCGATGAATCACTCCGTCTCAATCCCAAACAAGCTGGTTGTCTCATCAATCGCGCCCTCTGTCACTACCACCTCAACCACTATCGGGATGCAATGGCCGATTACGACCTTGCCCTCGAACTCGAACCCAAAAACTTTGTCGGACACTACAATCGCGGTCTCTTACGTGCCAACGTCGGTGAAGACAACCTCGCCATCGAGGACTTCAATTTCATCCTGTCCATCGATCCCGATGACATGATGGCAACCTTCAACCGCGCCACCCTCCTGGAGAACATCGGTGACTATCGTGGTGCTATCCGCGACTATACGACCGTCATCAACGAATTTCCCAAATTCCTCTATGGATATGAACGTCGTGCAGCAGCCCGTCGCATGATAGGCGACAATGCTGGAGCTAACCGTGACGAGGAACATGTCCTCAAAGAGCAGATAGCCCAACGCTATGGCTACTCCACACCCACTTCACGCCAGAAGAACAAGACGCGTAAGAAATCGCAGATCAACCTCGACGACTACCAGAAACTTGTTGAAGAAGACACCCAGGAGCAAGAACCACAGTATGAGAGTGAATATCGAGGCAGAGTGCAGAATCACGAACAGGAAGCCAAGCTCATGCTCCCTAATGCCAACACTTACCAGATTTACAAAACAGCTGGTAGAGTCGACTTGCTCGACGCCTTCGAGCATGCCTTCCAACAGGCACAGGAAGGAAATATCAATGAAGCCATAGAAAGCTTTACACAAGTCATCTTGCAGAACGAACACTTCGCTGAAGCATACTTTAATCGCGGAATTCTCTACCTTTTGCTCGACGACGCGCCCCATGCCATCCCCGATCTTTCCAAGGCCGGTGAACTTGGCATCTATCAAGCATATAACATCATCAAGAAAAATCAGAACATCAAGAAATAACGGAGAAAATTTTGTATTGTGCTCACATAATCGTAACTTTGACTACGTCGAAGTTAGGCTGCATCTCGGAAATACACAAATTAATTTGGTATTTCGCTCGATTTGCACTAACTTTGCACCCGTTTTAATAGAGGATATTTGAATAAGCGAAAAAACAAACAAGAAGAGTGAAGATGGATTTCAATTTTGACGAAATAATTGACGAAGGACCTGTTGAAGGTAAAATCAGTTTCATTACAAGCATTGATAACCCGATTAGGGGTAATATTGAGCAGGAGGTGTCGCCCGACACCGTCATCCCTGTTCTGCCTTTGCGTGGTGTGATGCTATTCCCTGAAACGATGGTGCCAATTTCGATTGGTAGGGATTCTTCGTTGAAGTTGCTGAAAGAAGCACAGAAAAAGGATATGGCAATTGCTGTGTTCACTCAGGTGGATGATTTGACTGACGAACCCGATTATGACCAGCTGTATCATACAGGAGTGATTGGCAAAGTGCAGAAGATTATCAAACTACCAGATGGAAGCCGCACTGCATTGCTGCAAGGCTACACCCGTGTACGCCTGATCGAGTTGAGTTGGAACGGCAGTTACAACATTGGCCGTGTAGATCACTATCCAGAGACAGTGCCAGAAAGAGGGAACCGTGAATATATGGCTGTGGTGGATGCTTGCCGCGAGACTGCTATCAAGTTGATGCGTGCCAGTGAGCAGACCATCGGTTCTGCTTTTGCGCTGAACAACATCTCCGACCGCACACTGATCATCAACTTCATCTGTTGCAACTTGAACATCAGCAACAAGGAACGCATCGTTTTGTTGGAAGAGAACAACCTCTTCGATCGCGCCTATCGCCTGTTAGGTATCCTGCAACGGGAGTATCAGTATGTGACGTTGAAGATGGATTTGCAGATGCGCACCCGTGAGGAACTGGACAAACAGCACAAGGAATATTTCCTTCGTCAGGAAATGGAAACCATTCAGGAGCAGTTGGGCGAGAAAGGCGGGGACGAAATCCAGCAGATGCGTGAACAGGGGCAGAAGAAGAAGTGGAGCGAGGCCACTGCGAAGGTTTTCAATGATGCCCTGGACAAAATGAGCCACATGAGTGACCATTCTCCAGATTATCAGACAGAATACACTTGGGCACAAACGATGTTGGAATTGCCTTGGGGTGAAACGACGAAAGACAACCTCAACCTGAACAATGCCGAAAAAGTGCTGAATAAAGACCACTACGGCATGGAGAAGGTGAAGGAACGCATCATTGAGCATCTGGCCGTTCTGAAAATGAGAGGCGACTTCAAGAGTCCTATTTTGTGTCTGTATGGCCCTCCGGGTGTGGGAAAGACCTCATTAGGCAAGAGTATTGCCACAGCGATGAAGAGAAAGTATGTGAGGATGTCATTGGGTGGCTTGCACGACGAGGCAGAGATTCGTGGTCATCGCCGCACTTATGTGGGTGCAATGGCTGGACAAATCATCAAGAACATCAAGAAAGCAGGCAGCAGCAATCCAGTATTCATTCTCGACGAGATTGACAAGGTGACACAGCAGACGAATCACGGAGACCCTGCATCTGCCCTGCTCGAGGTGCTCGACCCAGAACAGAATGTGGCATTCCACGATAATTACCTCGACACGGATTACGACCTCTCGAAAGTGATGTTCATCGCGACAGCGAACAACATCAGCACCATCCCTGCCCCACTCCTCGACCGCATGGAACTGATTGAGGTGAGTGGTTATCTGACAGAAGAGAAGATTGAGATTGCCAAGCGTCATTTGGTACCGAAGGAACTCGACAACCTCGGCATGAAGGACTCTGGTGTGAAGATCTCGAAGCCCGCCATTGAGAAAATCATCGAAGACTACACACGCGAATCTGGTGTTCGTGAATTGGACAAGAAAATCAATAAGGTGCTCCGCAAGGTGACCCTCAAATATGCCAAAGACGGTGTGTTGCCTGAGGGTGAACTGAAGGTGGAGGACATCAAAGAATATTTGGGTACAGAGCCATTCAGCCGTGACAAGTATCAAGGCAACGACTATTACGGTGTGGTGACGGGCTTAGCTTGGACAAGTGTAGGTGGAGAGATTCTCTTTATTGAGACTTCCATCAATAACGGCAAGGGTGAGAAATTGGGCTTGACAGGTAATTTGGGCGATGTGATGAAGGAATCGGCAACGATAGCCTTGCAGTATTTGAAAGAGCATTGCGACCTCATTGGTATCACGCCAGAATTCTTTGAGAGCCACAACATCCACATCCATGTGCCTGAAGGAGCCACGCCAAAAGATGGTCCATCGGCTGGTATCACTATCGCCACCTCATTGGCAAGTGCCATCACGAAGCGCAAGGTGAGAAAGAACATTGCCATGACTGGCGAGATTACGTTGCGTGGCAAGGTGCTCCCTGTGGGCGGTATCAAAGAGAAGATTCTGGCTGCTAAACGTGCTGGCATTACGGACATCCTCATCTGTCATGAGAACAAGAAGAACATTGAGGAAATTCCAGCCAAATACGTGAAAGGTGTGAAGTTCCACTATGTGGAGAATGTGAAAGATGTTTTGGATTTTGCCCTGTTATGACATTTACCCTCGAACATAACGACCCTAAGACGAATGCGCGTGCTGGTGTAATCCACACAGATCATGGCGACATTCAGACCCCCATCTTCATGCCTGTGGGCACTCAAGCCTCTGTGAAAGCGGTGCACCTGCATGAGCTGAAGGATGACATCAAGGCACAAATCATCTTGGGCAACACCTATCATCTCTATCTGCGTCCTGGACTGGAAGTGCTGGAAAAGGCAGGTGGTCTGCACAAGTTCAATGGTTTCGACCGTCCCATGCTGACCGACAGTGGAGGCTTTCAGGTGTTCTCTTTGGCAGGCATCCGTAAAATCAAGGAAGAGGGTGTGGAGTTCCGTAGCCACATCGACGGTAGTAAGCACTTCTTCACACCTGAAAAGGTAATGGACATAGAACGCACGATTGGTGCTGACATCGTGATGGCATTCGACGAGTGTCCTCCAGGCACCAGCGACTATGCCTATTCAAAGAAATCACTTGAATTGACAGAACGATGGCTCGACCGCTGTATCAAGCGGTTCAACGAAACAGAACCCAAGTATGGCTATCAACAGAGCCTCTTCCCTATCGTGCAAGGATGCACTTACAAGGACTTGCGCGAACGAGCTGCTGAGAATGTGGCATCCAAGGGTGCTGATGGCAATGCCATTGGTGGTCTGGCGGTGGGAGAGCCCACAGATGTAATGTACGAAATGATTGAAGTGGTGAATGCCATCCTGCCCAAGGACAAACCTCGCTACCTGATGGGCGTAGGCACTCCTATCAACATCTTGGAAGCCATCGAGAGAGGTGTGGACATGTTCGACTGTGTGATGCCAACCCGAAACGGTCGTAATGCCCAAATCTTCACGAAGCACGGCACCATCAATCTACGCAACCAGAAGTGGGACTTCGATTTCTCGCCACTTGACCCAGAGGGACCATCATACGTTGATACAGCCTACACAAAGGCATATGTACACCATCTCTTTAAGGCACAGGAAATCTTAGCCTTACAGATTGCCTCCATCCACAACCTCGCCTTCTACCTGTGGTTGGTGGGTGAAGCACGTCAGCATATCATTGCAGGAGACTTCTGCACCTGGAAAGCAAAGATGGTGGAGGAATTGGGCAGAAGATTATAAGTAGATACATTATTATATAAATATAAGGTAAAAGATTCGGCACATTGGTACTACTTGAGGAAGTAAACGGGAAACTGGTTCCACGCGGAAGTGAGGAAGACATCAAAGCCTACCTCGACTACAAAAAGGAACAGAAGAAGAAAACGCGCCACCGCTCTCTACGTTCGAAGGCGGGAAGGAAATCGTCTGCCTTGAGATGGCTGAACGATCACCTTCCTTTATCACGTTTGGACCGTTACATCATCGGCAAGTTCCTCGGCACATACTTTTTCTCTATCATCCTGATTATCAGCATTGCTGTTGTGTTTGACTTCAATGAAAACATTGACAAATTCCTGCAACACGATGCCCCAATGGAGGAGATACTGTTCGACTACTACCTGAACTTCATCCCCTTCTATTCTAATCTCTTCAGTCAGCTGTTTGTCTTCATTGCCGTCATCTTCTTCACCACGAAACTGGCTGACAACTCGGAAATCATCGCCATGCTGTCAACAGGCACGAGTTTTGCCCGTATCGTGAGACCCTATATGATTTCAGCAGCCATCATCGCCCTGCTGAATTTCGGACTTGGCTCCTACATCATTCCGAAGGGTAATGTGAAGCGTGTGAAATTTGAGAACAAGTACAAGAACAGGGGACGTCAAGATTTCAGCGCCAACGTACAGTTGGAGGTGGATAGCGGCGTCATCGCCTACTTCGGACGTTATGAGGAAAGCATGAAAATGGGCTTTGATTTCACCCTCGACAAGTTTGAGAACAAAAAACTGGTCAAGCATCTGCAAGCCCTGAGCATCCAATATGACACGCTCTCCTACGAGCCTTACCACTGGGTTATCACGGGTTATCAGACACGTGACCTGCAAGGCATGAGGGAGGTCGTCATGAGCGGAAGCAAACTCGACACCATCATTCCTATCCAACCCCAAGACTTGATGGCATCGCGTGATATGGAGATGACGCTCACAACACCCGAACTGAGCACATACATCGACAGACAAAAGGAACGAGGATTTTCCAACATCCAGCAGTTTGAGGTGGAATACTACAAACGTGGCGCCACATCATTTGCAACCTTCATCCTGACGCTGATTGGTGTATCCATCTCAGCACGAAAACGCAAGAATGGTATGGGTATCGCCTTAGGTATTGGCTTAGCGCTGACCCTCACCTACATCATGTTCCAGACGGTGACATCAAGTATGGCCATCAAGGCAAACTTTCCTGCCGCCATCGCTGTGTGGATTCCCAATTTTGTATTTGCCCTCATCGCCATCTACTACTACAGGAAGGCACCAAGGTAGTTTAATAATTGATCATTGAAAGTTGAGAATATGTATTTTGACGAATTAGACATATCTGACGATTTGCTGGACGCACTCGATGCGATGAACTTCGAGGAGTGTACGCCCATCCAAGAGCAAGCCATCCCCAAAATTCTTGAGGGACACGACCTGATGGGCATCGCCCAGACGGGTACAGGAAAGACTGCAGCCTACCTCTTGCCAGTGCTGGACGAACTGAGTCATGGAAATTACCCACAGGATTCCGTCAACTGCATCATCATGGCGCCTACACGCGAATTGGCACAACAGATTGATCAGCAGGTGGAGGGCTTTGCCTACTACCTCGACGGTGTTTCTTCTGTGGCTGTCTATGGTGGTAACGACGGCATCCGCTTCGAACAGGAACGCAGAGGTCTGGAACTTGGAGCCGACATCATCATCGCCACTCCAGGACGACTCATCAGCCATCTGAATGGTGGACATATTGACCTGAAGAAAGTCTCTTTCTTCATCCTAGACGAAGCTGACCGCATGCTCGACATGGGCTTCTATGATGACATCATGAAGATTGCCTCCTATCTGTCTGATCAGCGGCAGACCATCATGTTTTCTGCCACTATGCCCGACAACATCCAGAAACTGGCACAGAACATCCTGCACAACCCTGTGGAAGTGAAGATTGCCGTATCGAAACCTGCCGAGAAGATACAGCAGACAGCCTATGTATGCTACGACGGCATGAAGGACAAGCTGGTGGAGAAAGTGCTCAGCGACGAGACCCTCGACCGCGTCATCCTCTTTGCCTCCTCCAAGATGAAGGTCAAAGAATTGAACATCACCCTGAAACGCAAAGGATTCAATGTGGGAGCCATGCACAGTGACCTGGTGCAACGGGAACGCGAAGAAATCATGCTGGCATTCAAGAACCGTCGCATCAGCATCCTCATCGCTACCGACATTGTGAGCCGCGGCATCGACATTGACGATATCCAGTTGGTCATCAACTATGATGTGCCTCGTGATCCTGAGGACTATGTGCATCGCATCGGACGAACAGCTCGTGCCAACCGAGACGGACAAGCTGTCACCCTCGTCACGCCCAAAGATTGGCAATATCTGCTCAAGATAGAGCGACTGATTGAGAAAGAAATCCCCAAGCCCGATCTTCCAGAGGGATGTGGTGAAAAGCCCGAACTCAGCAAAAGCGCCATGAAGGGACGTCACACACCAGGCAGACATGGTGGAAAAGGACGCCACAGCAAACGGGGCAATGGAGGAAAACGGCACGGAAAGCCTAAAAACAAACCTTCAAACAACGCTCAACAGTAGTCAATCATGCCACAATCGGGGTGTTTCAACTTTTTTAACTCGCATAAAGAACAAGAACTCCACAAAAAGGCTTAATTTTGCAGTCGAAAACAATTGTTTATGACCCAAAGTATAATGAATAAGATAAAACTTGCCTTCATTGCCGCATCGCTTGCACTTGCAGCCCATGCCCAAAATGGCATCAACACGCCCTACTCCCGCTATGGCTTCGGCATTCAGTCCGAACGTGCCGTAGGATTCAACAAAGGTATGGCTGGCGTTGCGCAAGGATTCCGCAATGGACAGGAAATCAATATAGCCAACCCTGCGTCTTACTCGGCTGTCGATTCGCTCACAGCCCTCTTTGACATGGGTATCTCCTTACAAAACAGCAACCACAAGATGGGCGCCTTGCAACAGAACGTCCGCAACAGCAGTTTCGACTACTTTGCTTTCCAGTTCCGTGCCTTCAAGAATGTCGGTATGACCTTGGGAATCATGCCCATCACCAACATCAAATACAATTTCTACTCTTCCAGCGAAACCCTTGAAGGGACAGAGAATGTGACTTCCTCCTATAGTTTCAATGGTGACGGAGGTCTGCGCGAGGTGTTCTTCGGCACAGGATGGCGTCCTTTCCGCCCCATCTCTCTGGGTTTCAATGTCCGCTACGTCTGGGGCGACTACACACACAATGCCAGAATGTCGTTCAGCGACGTCAACGCGTTCAACCTCGCCCGCACTTATACAGGTGAAGTGAACACTTACAGCTGGCAAGCAGGTTTGCAGTTCATCCAGCCGCTCAACAAGAAAGACAAGGTTGTGCTGGGTGCCACCTACACCTACGGACACAAGCTGGGAAGCGAAGCCACTCGCACCACACAGAGTCTCAACATCTCTACCATTGAAGAAGCGACGAGCGACACCATCAAGAATGCTTTCCAGTTGCCACACGCCTTCGCGGTAGGTGTGACATACACCCATTCCAACACCCTGCGCATTGGTGCTGACTTCGAATTGCAGAAATGGTCTGAGTGCCGATTCCCCAATCAGCAGACAGGCGTTACGTCCAGCACCGTCTCTGAGACATACACATCCACAACGGGACAGCTCAACGACCGCACCAGGTTCTCGGCAGGTCTTGACTGGACGCCCAACCCATACGGAAAATTCTTCAAGCGATGCACTTACAAGGTCGGTGGTTACTACTCACAGACTTATGCCAAAGCCGATCCCACAGGCACCATCACTGACAAGCCTTACGAGTTTGGCGTGTCGGCTGGTATCACCATGCCCATCTCCAACAAGGCCACAGAATGGGGCAACATCTCTCCTCGCATCAACATGGCTGTGCAATGGGCACACACCAACATTCCCTACCTCAATGCATCCACCATGCAGAAAGGTACACTCACCGAAAACTACCTCCGCTTCTGCATTGGCGTCACGTTCAGCGAGCGCTGGTTCCACAAGTGGAAAGTTAAATAACAACGCGGCAAAGAGGCGTTTCAGCATTGCAAATAGACTTTTCCCTACAAATAAAAAGGAAAATACCGCACGAATCTGAAATTCATTCGCTAACTTTGCACCGTCAAACTTAAAGACACAAGAATTCAAGAACTAAAAACAATAAACGATTATGAAGAAGATTTTATTCGCATGCGCCCTTGCATTCATCGCAGTGGCAGCATCTGCACAAAACCTCAAAGGCACTTCTGTGAACGACCGCATCGGTCATGGTCAGGACTCCATCGACGTGCTCGGCAGCCTCTCACTCTATCAGGAGGCATTCAAGCGCCAAAGCTATGTCGAAGCCATCGAGCCTTGGGAGTTCGTGTTCGAAAAGGCACCTCTTGCTCAGGTCCGCATCTACACCGACGGTGCATGGATGTTCGAGAACCTCATCCAGCAGGAGACTGACGCAGCCAAGAAACAAGAGTATTTCGACAAGCTCATGAACATCTACGACCAGCGTCTGAAGAACCTCGATGCACTCAACTCCTTCGCTACCCCTAAGACTACTTCCACCAAGGGTAACATCATCTGTCGCAAGGCATACGACTATTACTACTATTGCCCAAAAATGAACAACAACGAGGCCTACAAGATGTTCAAGGAGGGTATCGACGACATGGGTCCTAACACCGAGGGCTTCGTCCTCTTCGGATTCATCGAGTGCTCCTACAACCGTTTCCTTCAGAACAAGGACAACATCGACATCCGTCAGGACTTCATCCAGGACTACATGAACACCAACGACATCTGCGACCGTCTGCTCGACCAGGCAAAGGAATTCCCATCAGAGACCATTCCTGCAGATCCTGAGTCAGAAGACTCCACCAAGTGGGTAGAACAGGTGGTGCTCTCTCCTGAGGCACAGAAGATTGTCGACAACTACCAGCCCGTGCAGAACAAGGCAAACGACCTCTTCGTATCCTCTGGAGCAGCTGACTGCGACGCCCTCGAGAAGATCTATGGTGCACAGGTCGAGGCTAACAAGACCAACCTTGCTTACCTCAACTCCGTGCTCGCCATCCTCAACAACTTCGAGTGCGACAAGTCTAACATCTACTACGTGGCAGCTGACTACGCATACCAGATCAACAAGACTCCACAGGCAGCCATCGGTAAGGCTTCCAAGCTCCTGAAGGACGGCGACGTCAACGGAGCCATCAAGTACTTCGACGAGGCACTCAGCCTGGAGACCGACAACGCCAAGAAAGCTAAGTACGCTTACATCGTCGCAGCCCTCATGTACCGCAAGGGCAACCTCGCACAGTGCCGTCAGTACTGCCAGAAGACCCTCCAGTACAACCCATCCAACGGTGGCGCATACCTCCTGCAGGCTAACTGCATCGCACGTGCTGCATCAGGCGACAACCTCACGAAGAGCTACTTCTACTGCCTCGCCTACGACTACTGCAACAAGGCGAAAGCCGTTGACCCATCATCTGCAGCCAAGGCAAACCGCGCAGCAGCCAACTACGCCGCACACTTCTATCCAAAGTCTGAGGCATTCTTCGCAGGCATCAAGGCAGGTCAGACCGTCAACGTTCCTGGCTACGGAAGCACCACGCTCCGTCTCCGTTAACCAGCCCATGCAAAAATTCACACATACAATCACCGTTGCAGCAGTCATCATGGCTGCTGCAATGGTATTGTTGTTACCTGCCTGCAGCAACAGCGACGAGAAAGTGGGGCCAGACATCGGCGAGCGCGACTCCCTCCCCACCCTCAAGAGCATCGGTGTCAGCACCCTCATCAGCGACTCCGGCATCATCCGCTACAAGATCATCTCCGAAGACTGGTACATCTACGATAAGAAAGACCCACCCTACTGGTCCTTCGAGAAAGGGCTCTTCATCGAGCGCTTCAACCCCTCCTACCAGGTCGATGCCTTCATCTCCTGCGACACCGCCTACTTCTACAACCTGCAGGAACTCTGGGAACTCCGTGGCCGTGTCCTCGTCAAGAACCTCAAAAACGAGACCTTCAAGACCTCCCTCCTCTTCTGGGACCAGCGTGCCCACCGCATCTACTCCTCCGCCTACATGGAGATTGACGGTGAGACCCGCAAACTCTCTGGCTACAACTTCAGCAGCAACGAGCAGATGACCGACTACATCATCCACTCCTCCAAAGGCCAGTTCCCCCTCGAGGACCACACCCCCACACCGCAACCCGACCCCGTCATCATGGCGGAACAGGAGAGCGAATCTCCCACATAACATCATCACATGACACACAAAAGGAGCACCCGACCATCGGATGCTCCTTTCTCATTTTCAGACCCTTCTCTCCCCTCAACAGGGGAGTCGGAGGGGTCTTGGTCTTTAATCTCCGTCGGGGTCGTCGACGAGGGTGCCACCACCGCCACCGTTGTTGCCACCTTGGTTCTGACCACCGTTGCCACCGCCGTTCTGACGCACCACCTTGGCGCGTTCGATGACATCCTTACGGTTCACGCTGGCACCCATCGACAGGAGCAGTTCGGTGAATTTCTGTTCGCACTCGGCCTTGGCACGGACGGTCACGCCAGCCCTGGTCACCAGGTCGCCGGCATTCTCCACGGTCAGCTCCGTCACCTCGGGGTTGAGCTCCTGGGCACGGGCAAGGTTGATGTTGCCGCCCTTCACGTGGATGTCGGGATAAATTCTCATGGCGGCATCGTTGCCGTTCTTCAGCTGGATGGCGAATCCCATCGACATCAGCTGGGCGGCAGCCTTACAGAAATTCTCCAGCACAGCCTTTGCCACCTGCTCTGGAATCAATGGATTCTCATGGGAAATCTCACGGGCGAGAGCCTTCTCATCGACAGTGTCCAACACCTCATTGACCGTAATGGTCTTCTCGTTGACACCGAGGTACTCGTTGCCTTGGTTCAAATAAACATTATACTTCATAACTGATTGGTTTTTAGGTTATTAATTTTTACCCCAACTTGATTACTAAGAAAGGGGGTGGCTTTCTTATTAAGAAAGGAGGGTGCTTGATTACTAAGAAAGGGGGTGCCTTTCTTAGTAATCAAGTTTTTGCCTCACTTTACGATGACTTTCTTGCCGTCCTTCACATACATACCAGGAGCGGTTGGTTTCCCCTCCAGCTTCACGCCGTCGAGGGTGTACCATGCACCGTCAGATGTGTCGGCAGTGAGGATATCAATGCCTGTCTCTATTTCCTCCATGTCGCCCACGAAGGTGACATTGGCATCTGCAAACGATGACCATGCCGATATATCCTCCACGTGGAACTTCGTTTCCTTATCGTTCATGAAGCTCTGGGCATCGGCGCTCCATGTGAGCTGAGTCGGGTCTGCTTTGCAATAGACATCGGTCATACCTGTGCATCCATCGAAGGCACCGTCCTCTATGTTGGTGACGCTGCTGGGGATGGTGACGGAGGTCATGCCACTGCAATTCGTGAAGGCATTCTCACCGATGCTCGTTACGGCGTAGTCCACT
>JAGAAZ010000034.1 GCA_017614895.1 Bacteroidaceae bacterium
AACTAAGACTATTGCTCTTCCTATGTATATTGACCGTAAGGTCTTCTATCAGTACGATCCAACTGATAAGTGCTTTCGTCTTACAGATGATGGTTATGTAATGAAACAGCATCGATTGGAACATAACCGCGGTTATGTTAAATAGGTATTAGGGACATCCTTAGAGGGTGTCCCCTTTTTGTGAGATAAGCATCATAGATGATAAGATAGGCTTCATGTTGATGAGATAGGCATTATTGATTGAAAATCGTACAGACACAATATATTGGCAGTGGTATCGTTATTAGAATTGTTAGGAGAATCAATTGGAACGATAATCGTATAATGATACGACACATTATATATAATTATATAGGCGCAACATTGTTGTTGTGGATGCTGGGTGTGGCTTGTGTTCATGCCCAGACGGTTGTGATTAAAGGTAAAGTGATTGATGACCAGAAAGCACCCATTGAATTGGCTCAGGTTCGTGTGGAAGGCACTGGATGTGGTGCTGTGTGTAATCTGAAGGGAGAATTCCGTTTCTCGTGCGAAAGTGCTGATTCGATGGTTGTCGTGTTTTCCATGTTGGGCTACGAGACCAGGAAACGTGTGTTGGAGAATCCTGTGGATTCCGTGACGCTGAACGTGATGCTGCCATCGTTGGGTTATGAATTAGGTGGCGTGGAAGTGACGGATATTCGTCGTCAGACAAGCACGATGACTGATGTGAGCATGGCAGACATGAAACACATGGGCAATGCTTCTGGTGGTGGCGTGGAAAGGCTGATCACCAGTCAGGCAGGCGTTTCGACTCATAGTGAGCTGTCTTCACAATACAATGTACGAGGCGGTTCTTTTGATGAGAACTCTGTGTATATCAACGGAATAGAGGTTTATCGTCCCCTACTGATTCGCAGCGGTCAGCAAGAGGGTTTGAGCATCATCAATCCTGATATGGTGGAGCGAATTGGTTTCTCAGCAGGTGGTTTCGAGGCGAAATATGGAGAGAAGATGTCGAGTGTCCTGGACATTACTTATAAAAAGGTGAAAGGTTTTGAAGGCAGCGTGAGTGCCAGTCTGTTGGGCGCCAGCGGCTATCTGGGCTTTGGTTCTGAGAAATTCTCCATGACCCATGCTGTGCGTTACAAGACCATGAAGAACCTGTTGGGTACCTTGGAAACAAAGGGAGAATATGACCCACGAGACTTTGATTATCAGACATATATGAGTTGGAGTCCCAACCAGCGATGGACATTCGATGTGATGGGTGTGATTTCCACCAACGACTATAAATTCACGCCAAGTGACCGAACGACGAAGTTTGGTACTGCTGAGGACTTGAAGGAGTTCAAGGTCTATTTCGATGGCAGCGAACAGGACAAGTTCTACACGTATTTTGGCGCAGCTTCTCTCACGCATAACTTCAACAAGATGAACTCCTTGACCTTCAATTGGTCAGGTTTTAAGACGAAGGAACGGGAAACCTACGACATCAATGGTGAATATTGGCTCAACAACGACGGCGATGATGAGAGTTTGGGCATTGGCACCTATCACGAACATGCACGTAACCGACTGAATGCCAGCATGACCAATGTGGGTGTGACTGGCCAGAGCCGTTTCACCAGCCATTGGTTGCGTTATGGGGCTTTGATGAAGCTAGAAAAGGTGGACGAAACGATGCGTGAATGGGAGATGCGCGACTCAGCAGGGTACTCACTCCCCCACTCTTCCGACCGCTTAGACCTCATCTATAACATGGTTTCCGTAAATAGCGAGAAATCAAAGCATTATGAATTATACCTTCAGGACACATGGAGAAATGAATTTGAGGATGGAAGTCTGGTGCTGAACTATGGTGCTAGACTCACCCGTTGGGACTGGAACAAGGAGACGCTCTTCTCCCCTCGTGCCACTGTGGCATTCACCCCAGCTAAGAACGAAAACTTGACCTATCGCTTCTCCACAGGCGTGTATTATCAGACGCCGTTCTACAAAGAGATGCGCGACACCATGACGGTCAATAACAATACGATTGCTTTTCTGCGCAAGGACATCAAGTCGCAACGAAGCATCCACTTTGTGTTGGGCATGGAATACAAGTTCAGGGTCGATGAGCGTCCGTTCAAGTTCACAGCAGAGGCCTATTACAAAGCATTGAGCGACTTGGTTCCGTATAATATTGACAATGTGCGTGTTGTCTATTATGGTGGTAACATCTCGAAAGGTTATGCAGCAGGTCTTGACATGAAGATCTATGGCGAATTTGTGCCAGGCACAGACTCGTGGCTCAGCGTGGGCATCATGAAGACAGAAGAAAAGATTGATGGCAGCAAATCAGTTCCACGCCCTACCGATCAGCGTCTGAACTGCGCCCTCTTCTTCAGCGACTACTTCCCCAATACCGACCGTTGGAAGATGACCATTCAGGGGCATTATGCAGGAGGACTCCCCTTCGGACCACCCCACTCTGGTCGTGAGAAGCAGGTGTTCCGCATGTCGAGCTATCGTCGTGTCGATTTAGGCATCAGCTACCGTCTGTTGAAGAATGAAGACAGGCACATCTACACGGGTGCAGGACGTGCTTTCCGCAATATTTGGCTGGGTGTGGACGTGTTCAACATCCTCGACATTTCGAACGTGAACAGTTATTATTGGGTTACAGACATTACAAATCATCAATACGCAGTGCCAAATTACTTGACCAGACGACAAATAAATGCACGTTTATTGTTTGAGTTTTAATAATAATGTGTAACTTTGCATCCTGTTAAGAAAATCCACAACAATGGCAGGATATTTAGTAGAGGACCAACGTAAGGTCACAACACACAGATTGATTCAGATGAAAGCTGAGGGCAAGAAGATTGCCATGCTTACATCGTATGATTTCACCACAGCCACCATCACCGACAACGCAGGTATCGACATCATCCTTGTGGGCGATTCAGCCAGCAATGTGATGGCAGGAAACTGGACTACCCTTCCGATCACACTTGACCAGATGATTTACCACGCCAAGGCCGTCGTTCGTGCCGTGAAGCGTGCATTGGTCATTTGCGACATGCCTTTCGGCACCTATCAGGTCAATGAGACGGAGGCTGTCACCAACGCCATCCGCATCATGAAGGAAACCCACTGCGACGCGCTCAAACTCGAAGGCGGTGTGGAAATCATCCCTGCAGTCCGCAAGATTCTCGATGCAGGCATCCCAATCTGTGGACACCTGGGTCTGACTCCCCAATCCATCAACAAATTCGGCACCTACACCGTTCGTGCCAAAGAAGAGGCAGAAGCACAGAAACTCATCAGCGATGCACATGCACTCGAAGATGCAGGATGCTTTGCCGTCGTACTGGAGAAGATTCCAGCCAAGTTGGCTACACAGGTTGCCAGCGAACTGAAGATTCCTGTCATCGGCATTGGTGCAGGTGGTGGTTGCGATGGTCAGGTGCTCGTCATTTCCGACATGCTGGGCATGACTCGTGGCTTCTCTCCCAAGTTCCTCCGTCGCTATGCCGACCTGAACACCATCATGACCGATGCCATCGGACATTATGTGGAGGATGTGAAGGAAGGCAACTTCCCGAACGAAAACGAACAATATTAAGAAACAATATACAGTAATAAACATTTTAAACAACAACGACTATGACAATCAATGAGTACAACTTTGCCGGTAAGAAGGCAATCGTGCGTGTAGATTTCAACGTGCCAATCCAGAATGGTGTCATCACAGACGACACTCGTATTCGTGGTGCAGTTCCAACTCTTAAGCTCATCCTTGAGAAAGGTGGTGCCCTCATCATCATGTCTCACATGGGTAAGCCAAAGGGCAAGGTGAAGCCAGAGCTCTCTCTGAAGCAGATCGTTCCTGCTGTGAGCGAGGCACTTGGTGTTCCTGTACAGTTCGCTGACGACTGCCAGAAGGCTGACGCTCAGGCAGCTGCTCTGAAGCCAGGTGAAGTGCTCCTCCTCGAGAACCTCCGCTACTATCCTGAAGAGGAAGGCAAGCCAGTAGGTGTTGAGAAGGGCACTCCTGAGTATGACGAGGCTAAGAAGGCTATGAAGAAGAGCCAGAAGGAATTTGCCAAGAAATTGGCTTCTTATGCTGACGCTTACGTGATGGACGCATTCGGAACAGCTCACCGCAAGCATGCTTCTACGGCTGTTAT
>JAGAAZ010000035.1 GCA_017614895.1 Bacteroidaceae bacterium
TCGTAGCAGCTGCGCATCACACGGATGGCAATCTCTCCACGATTCGCTACTAATATCTTTCTGATCATATATTATTGATTACATTAAACGCAGGGTGAAGTATCCCAGCACCATACCCACAACACCAATCACGATACCTACCTTCAACATCTCGTTCTGCTTCACCAGACCTGTAGAGTGCGCAATGGCATTTGGAGGTGTACTGATAGGCAGACACATAGATACGGAAGCTGTGATGGCAATGGCGATGAGCATGGTGGTCACACCACCGATGCTTTCAAGGCGGTCACCCATACCCTTGCAGACCACTGCGAGCACAGGCACGAGAAGCGCCGTTGTGGCAGTGTTGCTGATGAAGTTCGACATAGCGTAGCACACCAGCATAGCAATGATGAGGATCACAAGTGGAGACCACTGGTCGAACGGAATGCTCTGGATAGCATTCTCAGCCAAGCCTGACTCGTTCAGCGCCACACCCAGTGCGAAACCTCCTGCCACCATCCACAGTACACTCCAGTTCACAGCCTGCAAGTCCTTGGCTGTGATGACACCAGTGGCAGCAAACACAGCGATAGGAATCATCGCCACCGTGTTGGCATTCACACCTGTCACCTTGTCGAGCAACCAGAAAAGGATGGTCACGATAAAGGTGATGACCACCACAGTGGTACGCCAGTTGTGCTGGATGTTACCCTCGATGTTCAGCTCAATCGTCTTCTGCTTGAAGGGGAAGAATCTGAGCAGCAGCCACCAACCGAAGATAAGCAGGATGAGTGTCATGGGCACCATATACAGCATCCATTCACCAAAGCCGATGTTGAGGTTCATGCCCTCAGGATCGTTCAGATACTTCAGGGCAATCATGTTAGGAGGCGTACCGATAGGTGTACCGATACCACCGATATTCGCACCCAATGGGATGGCCATCGTCAGGGCGATACGACCTTTACCGTCGGCAGGAAGCGCCTTGAACACAGGAGCCAGGAACGTCAGCATCATCGCCGCAGTGGCTGTATTACTGATGAACATAGAAAACAGGCCTGTGATAAGGATGAAGCCCAAAAGCACCACCTCACTACGCTTGCCGAAAGGCTTCAGCAGATAACGAGCCATCACCACGTCCAGACCACTCTTCGTCGTAGCGATTGCCAACACAAAACCACCCAAGAACAGGATGATGATTGGGTCAGCAAATGTTGCCATCAGCACCTTGTAGCTCAACAGCTCCGACTTCTCCAAGCCAGATGAATAGAAACTCAGGGCACTGTCAGACGTAGCGAACAGCAACATGCAGATCAAGCACACCGACGTAGCCCAGGCAGGGATTGCCTCCGTCAACCACATCAACGTGGCAAACACGAAAATAGCAATGATGCGCTGCTGCACCACCGTCAGGCCCTCGATACCGAAGCTCTCCGTAGGCAGACACGCCACCACCACCGTCGCGATGATGGAAATGAGCGAAGCGATGAACGCCTTGTTGTTAAATCTTTTCGACAATTTGTTGCCGAACTTACTTCCTCTCTGTGGTTCCAGCTTCCTGAACATTTGAAGATGGAACAGTTTGTTGTTAAAAATTGACATATAGCTATATATTGTTTGAAAAATTTTTCCAAGAAGGAGTGCCCGAGCATCGCTGCTGGGGCACTCGGCATTTACAACACTTTAATGATATTTATTGAGGTTTTCTTTTTCCCACACTGGTGCCGTCAGGCAGACACACACCATCCGTGGACACCCCCAACACAGGACATCCTCGGTACAGCACGGCTGACACACGGCAATTCATCTTTATTATTTTAATAATGTATCAGTAAAACGCAGTCCGTAATCCCGCAGACAAGCGTCGCTAATGGCAAATGGCAGGTCTTCTGACTCGTCCTACAAGTGCGCGGTCTTCCCGAAGATTTCAAAGCTCCATCCGTCAGACGCCGCTTTGACTCCAGTGACACTGTTGGCAACCTGATAAAAAGGACTCACAGCATCGGGTAATGTCGGGGATTTTCACCTACATTGGCAGTTGCTCTCACACCTGCAAACGTAGTTCTTGGGAGTTTTACCCCAAGAGATCACCCCTGTTCCCATCTTAGCTCCGTCGCCACATCCTCCTAATCAAATGTGGGGGAGAACCAAATGCGCTGCAAAGTTACTGCTTTTTGCGGACACCACAAAATAATACACTCGTTTTTCCAAAATTTTTTCTTTCCCACCTACAACAATGCCTCGAGGCGGACAATTTCCTGTTTGTACTCCTCTGCCTTGAGGAATTCGAGGTGTTTGGCGGCTTCCTTCATCAGTTTGCGGTTGCGGTCGATGGCACGACGGAGTTCGTCGGGGGTCATGGCATTGTAGATGGTGTCCACCTCGGCTTCGGCAGCCAGCGAAGCATTTTCCTCGATATAGGCAGTGCCGACATACTCGACAGGTTTGTGCTGATTGATGGCGATTTGCGCCTTCTGTATCTGGGTGGGCGTGATGCCATGCTCCTCATTGTATGCCATCTGCTTTTTGCGACGACGATTGGTTTCATCAATGGTCTGCTGCATAGTTTCTGTGATGGTTTCAGCATACATGATGGCAAGCCCATGCACATTGCGGGCAGCACGTCCGATGATCTGGACGAGGGAACGATGGTCGCGCAGAAATCCTTGATAATCAGCATCAAGAATGGCAACGAGAGAAACTTCGGGAAGATCGAGCCCTTCACGCAGGAGGTTGATGCCAATGAGTACATCATAAGTGCCTGCACGAAAGTCGTTGATGATATCTACACGGTCAAAAGTGTCCACATCGGAATGGATGTAGTTGGCCTTGATGCCCACACTGTTGAAGAATGCTGACACTTCCTCTGCCTGCCGTTTGGTGGAAGTGATAACAAGCGTGCGCTCCCCCACTTCATTGCGCTGATGAATCTCTTCGATGAGGTCGTCCATAAAGTTGAGTTTAGGACGTACTTCGATGGGAGGATCCAACAATCCTGTGGGACGAATCAGTTGCTCCACGATCACACCTTCAGCTCGTTCCAATTCATAATCGGCAGGAGTGGCAGACACATAGATGGTCTGAGGGGTCAACGCTTCAAACTCTTCGAGGCGCAAAGGACGATTGTCAAGAGCAGCTGGGAGACGGAAAGCATAATCGACGAGGTTTTCCTTTCTGTGCCGGTCTCCTCCCCACATGGCTTTCACCTGTGGAATGGACTGGTGGCTCTCATCGACAATAAGTAGATAATCATCTGGAAAGAAATCAAGGAGACAATACGGGCGCTCCCCTTCCTCACGTCCATCGAAATAGCGCGAGTAGTTCTCAATGCCTGAGCAGTGTCCCGTTTCACGTATCCATTCCAAATCGTTGTTCACCCGAAGTTCTATCTGCTTAGCCTTCTCCATGTCGCCACGTTCCTCATAAAAGGCGATACGTTTCTGCAAGTCCTCCTCTATGTCGTGGATAGCTTTTTGCGTCTGTTCCTTGGTGGTCATGAAGAGGTTGGCAGGATAGATTTTGTACTCCTTGTAGGAGGTGATGGGATAGAGTGTCTGCACATCCAGTTCCTGAATATCATCTATTGTATCATCGAAGTAACAAATGCGCAGAATCTTCTCATCGTAAGCAAGATACACATCCACCGTTTCCCCCTTCACGCGAAACTGACCACGCTCCAATTCATCGGCTGAAGCAAGGTCGTTGTTTGTATAAAGCATATCCACCAACTTGCGACGCAACACCTCTGGAGGAAGGTCTTGATCCACCTGAATCGTCAGGATATTTTCAGCATAACTGGTGGGAGCACCCATGCCATAGATGCACGAAACCGACGAGACGATGATAACATCTTTTCGTCCCGAAAGTAAGGCAGAAGTGGCAGCCAAACGACGGCGGTCGAGGTCTTCGTTGATGGCAAGATCCTTCTCGATGTAGGTGCCAGTAGAGGGGATATAGGCTTCAGGCTGATAGTAGTCGTAGTAGCTCACATAATATTCCACCGCATTGTTGGGGAAGAAGGCTTTCATCTCCGTGTAGAGCTGGTGCGCCAAGGTTTTGTTGTGGCTGAAGATGAGGGTCGGTTTTCCCACATTCTGGATGACATTTGCCATCGTGAAAGTCTTTCCCGAACCCGTCACGCCCAACAACACCTGCGCAGGCAAGCCATCCTTCACGCCTTGTGTCAGTTGCTCAATAGCCTGTGGCTGGTCGCCTGTAGGTTGAAACTTCGATATGAGCTGAAAATCCATCAGTTTTCCTTTTTGAACTGCAAAATTACGATTTATATCCGTAAATAATCCCTAAATCCTGTGCTTTTTTCTAAAGAAAAGTGAAATATTCACATTCCCATATCCATTCTTCTTGAAAAACTTCGTAACTTTGCACTCGAAATATCCATTAAGAATGAAGAAAGCATTAACAATCGCGTTGATTTCGGTACTGATGTTGAGTTCCTGCAACTCATACAACAAACTGCTGAAATCGACTGATTATGGTTATAAATACGAGGCTGCGAAGGAATACTACTTTGCCGGGCAATACACCTGGTCCTATCAGCTGTTGGAAGAGCTCATCATGGTGATGAAAGGATCTGACCGTGCCGAGGAATCGCTCTTCATGCTGGGTATGTGCTTCTATAATCTCCGTGACTACGAGACTGCTGCGATGTATCTGGATCGATACACAAAGACCTACACAAAGGGTGAATACACGGAACTGGCACGTTATTATAGCGGCAAGGCCTCATACATGCAGAGTCCGGATCCAAGACTTGACCAGTCACCCACTTATGCGGCATTGAACAAGTTGCAGGATTTTCTGGAGTTCCACCCCTATTCCGAATTAAGTGAGGAAGTGAACGACATGATGTATGACCTGCAGAATCGTCTCGTGCAGAAAGAGTATGAAAATGCCCAACTTTATTACAACTTGGGAACGTATGTGGGTAACTGCCCCAGTGGCAACAACTACGAGGCCTGCATCATCACTGCCGAGAACGCCTTGAAGACGTTTCCCTATACTCGCCTGCGTGAAGACCTTTACATGTTGATTCTACGTAGCCGATATGAACTGGCACAACGAAGTGTCCAGGAGAAAAGGGACGAGCGTTTCCAGCAAACCATTGACGAATACTACGGATTCAAGAATGAGTTTCCGGACAGCAAATACTCGAAAGAGGCAGACCAAATCTTCAAACGCTGTACTAAAGTGAAGGTGATGGAAGACAAAGCAATGAATTAAAACAAAGATAAACAATATATTATTATGGATTTCAAGAAGACAAATGCACCAACGACAACTGTGACACGCAATCTGATGGATTTAAGTCGTGACACAAACAATGTGTATGAAAGCGTAGCCATCATCTCCAAGCGCGCCAACCAGATTGCCGCAGAGATGAAAGACGAACTCAGCAAGAAGTTGGTTGAGTTTGGTGCACACACAGACACACTTGAAGAAGTGTTTGAAAATGAGGAGCAGATCCAGATTTCTCGTTATTACGAGCGTCTGCCAAAGCCAACCCTCATTGCTACCCAGGAATTCCTTGAGGACAAGATCTACTTCCGTAATCCCTCTAAGGAAACTGACAGAAACCTCTAATTCCCATGATTCAGCGAATACAGACTCTCTGGCTGGCACTGGTGCTCATCTTCTCGTTCGTGGGACTCATCTCCACCATCGGGGAATGGACAGTGGCAGAAACTGTTGTATCACATTTCAGCAACTTCACCTTTGGCGCCGAAGGACAGTTCAAAGCATTGGACTCCACCAGCGGTCCGTGGTGTCTGGGTGTGCTTCTCATCATGGTGATGTTCCTGACCATCATGAGCATCATGCTCTTCCGAAAAAGAATGCGCCAGTTGAGACTCACCATCATCAGCACCATTCTCTTGGTGGGCTATGTGGCAGCCTACGCCGTGTTCGCCTACTATTACCAGCTCAATCTCGAACAGCTGGTATCAGCAGATGCAGAAAGTATGGCACCCATTTTTCACATCAGATTTGGCGCCATCCTTCCAGTGCTGAGCATCATCCTGAATTGCCTTGCCATCCAAGGCATCAGAAAGGACGAGGCATTAGTGCGTTCACTCGACAGAATCCGATAATCGGTACTTCTGCCCCACTCTTTCTATATATAAATAATGTATAGGGAGAGGCAGTCCACAGAAAAAACATTTTCAAGACAATTTTTTCCTGAAATGTTTTGTCGGTTCGAGAAAAAGTAGTACCTTTGCACTCGCAATCGGAAAAAGATGCGGAAATAGCTCAGTTGGTAGAGCACAACCTTGCCAAGGTTGGGGTCGCGAGTTCGAGTCTCGTTTTCCGCTCTCCTGTGAAAACAGGACGCTCTTTGAAGAACAAAAGGCAATGCCCACGTGGCGGAATGGTAGACGCGCTCGTTTCAGGTGCGAGTGTTGAGAGACGTGCAAGTTCGATTCTTGTCGTGGGCACTTAGGAATGGAGAGGTGGCGGAATGGTAGACGCGCTACTTTGAGGGGGTAGTGGGCTCAGCCCGTGGGAGTTCGAGTCTCCTCCTCTTCACTCACAAGGGCAACTCCAGAGAGAGTCACCCTCACATCACATAAATCCCTGCGGAAATAGCTCAGTTGGTAGAGCACAACCTTGCCAAGGTTGGGGTCGCGAGTTCGAGTCTCGTTTTCCGCTCAACA
>JAGAAZ010000036.1 GCA_017614895.1 Bacteroidaceae bacterium
GGATCCTTCGCCGTCAATTTCTAAGAAAACAAAGTGAGAAAAATACTGACAATTGCCATAGGGTTTCTAATGGCCTGTTGCGGGAACAGTGAGAAGGAGCAAGCCAAGCAACTGCTCCTGGAGGCACAGACACACTTTGAGCAAGGAGATCTGGAGACAGCAAGAGCCGATATCGACTCTCTGCGCAAGACCTTCCCCAACATCGTTGAGACCCGAAGAGGCGCTTTGAAACTACATCAGGAGATTGAGTTGAAAGTCGCCCAAAATGAACTCACAAAGACGGATAGTCTTCTGCAGATTGCCAACCGCGAGTATGAATCCTTGCAAGCAAAAGTTGAGGCAGACAAGGCTGCATTAAAGGCTACTCCCGAGGAACTGACATCGTTGACTCGTACTAGAATCTGGCGTGATTCCATCCGCACACAGTTCGAGACGCTGGGAGCGAAAATCCATTACATCCGTCAAAGGCAAAAGGAAACAGAAAGCAAATAATCAAGAAAAAATCTTTCAAGGGTGAAAAGTTTTGCACATTGTTAATAAATGTAGAGCAATGTCAACTTTTTCACCCTTCACTTTCCTCATTTCATATCTTTTTTGTAAATTTGCACCCGATTATGGCAAATTTGGAAAAAACAAACATCCAATTCGAGAAGACAATGACCGAATGCCGTGCGCTTTTCGAGAAAAAGCTTCACGACTATAAGGCTTCGTGGCGCATCTTGCGTCCCACAGCCCTCACCGACCAGCTTTTTATCAAAGCCAAGCGCATCCGTTCGCTGGAAATCAAGAAGGAATCGATGGTGGGCGAAGGTATCCGTCCTGAGTTTATCGCACTGATTAACTATGGCATCGTAGGTCTCATCCAACTCTCGAAAGGCTTTGCCGATACAGTGGATATGGACAACGAGGAGGCCATGCACCTCTACGATCAGTTCGCCCACGAAGCTCTAGAGTTGATGAAACGCAAGAACCACGACTATGATGAGGCGTGGCGCTCGATGCGCGTAAGTTCATACACAGACCTCATTCTGACGAAGATTGAGCGTATCAAGGAAATCGAGAACCTTGGAGGCGAGACTCTCGTGTCGGAAGGTATCGATGCCAACTATATGGACATCATCAACTATGCGGTCTTTGGAGTAATTAAATTATCAGAGTGAGGAAAGCAGCCGTCAACATCTGCCGTCTGATACTCGCTGTGACGTTCATCTTGTCAGGGTTCGTCAAAGCTGTGGATCCTTTGGGAACGCAGTATAAGATACACGATTATCTGTCTGCGGCAGGACTGGCACATTATGTGCCCGACTTCATGACGCTCTCAGCATCTGTGGCACTCTCAGCCTTGGAATTTATCCTTGGTATCTGCCTGCTTTTCGCCATCCAACGGAGATTTGTATCGAGAATCGTTCTGGCGCTGTTGGTGGTGATGACGCTGATAACATTCTGGCTGGCACTGACAGATCCCATCACCGATTGCGGGTGTTTCGGCGATGCCATTGTGCTCACCAACTGGCAGACCTTCGCAAAGAACGTCATCCTTCTGGCGGCAGCTGTCGTAGTAAGGAAGTTCCCGTTGGATATGCCACGTCTTATCAGCGAGTCAAATCAATGGATCGTTGTCAACTACTCGGGAGTATTCATCCTGCTGATCATCGCAGGCCGTAGCCTTTACACCCTGCCTCAGTTCGACTTCCGCCCATATCACATAGGCGCAAACCTCAGGGAAGGCTGGCAACGGATGATGGAAGGAGAAGAGTCACCGTACGCAGAGTTCTTCATGGAGCTCGCCCAGGAAGGCGAAGACATCACGGAGACAGTACTCGACGATGAAGGTTATACATTCCTTCTCGTTTCCCCCCATCTGGAGCAAGCCGACGATTCGCAACTTGACGGACTGAACCAGTTGTATGAATATAGCCTCGACAATGGCTATCCCTTCTATTGTCTCACGGCAAGCACCGAGCAGGCAATCAATCGTTGGCGCGACATCACAGGAGCTGAATATCCCTTCTGCAATACCGACGAGATCACGCTGAAGACCATGATCCGCTCGAACCCTGGATTGATGCTGCTGAAAGACGGAAGGATCATTCGCAAGTGGAGTCACAACGACCTGCCAGATGAGAGCGAGCTGACTGAGAGACTGGAAGATACAGAATTAGGACAGATGCCTACAGACACTGTTGCCAGCAAAATCTTATGGATACTCACATGGTTCGTACTCCCGTTGATGCTCCTCACCATTGCTGACCGCCTTTGGGCATGGACCAAGTGGGTCAGGACCAAAAAGACCAAGAAAGCCAGCAAAACTGGCAGCACTGGCACTATTGACAATAATAACCCTTTAAATAAAGAAGAAAAGATTATGAGAAAGAAAATTGTAGCAGGAAACTGGAAGATGAACATGAATCTCCAGGATGGTATCGCTCTTGCAAAGGAGCTCAACGAGACACTGAAGGCTGACAAGCCCAATTGCGGCGTAGTCATCTGCACCCCATTTATCCACCTCGCTTCCATCGCACAATTCCTCGACCAGAACATCATCGGTCTGGGTGCTGAGAACTGCGCTGACAAAGAGAAGGGCGCCTTCACTGGTGAAGTGAGTGCCGAGATGGTTAAGAGCACTGGTGCACAGTACGTAATCCTCGGACACAGTGAGCGTCGTGAGTATTACAAGGAGACTCCCGAGATCCTGAAAGAGAAGGTGATCCTTGCCCAGAAAAACGACCTGAAGGTGATCTTCTGCATTGGCGAGAGCAAAGAAGAGCGCGAGGCCGGCAAGCAGAACGAAGTTGTAAAGGCAGAACTCGAGGGTAGCGTATTCAACCTCTCAGAGGAGGATTTCCGCAAGATCGTTATCGCTTACGAGCCTATCTGGGCTATTGGTACAGGCCTTACCGCAACAGCAGAGCAGGCAGAGGAGATCCACGCATATATCCGCAGCATCATCGCTGAGAAATATGGTCAGGCCGTTGCTGACGACACCACGATCCTCTATGGTGGTTCTTGCAAGGCTTCGAACGCTCCCGAGCTGTTCGCAAAGCCCGACATCGACGGTGGTCTGATTGGTGGCGCTTCACTGAAGGCCGCTGACTTCAAGGGTATCATCGACGCTTGGAAGAAGTGAAAAAGATATTCATCATAATTATGCTGTGTGTTGGCTGCGTTACTGCAGTCAACGCACAGACTTTTACCCAACGGCTCCAACAGAGCAATTCGGGTGAAGGCAAGGTTACTGTGACGCAGGACAAAGAAATCGATGCCCTCGTTAACGGCACTGCCAACACGCCGACAACATCGTCAACCAATAGCCAAAAACCACCACAGAATAACCAAAAGGAAAAGACAAACACCACAGCCAACAATCAGGAAAAGCTATCGGCAGTCCAGTCTGACACTCCACAATATGTCACGACAACCGACAGCATCGACATTCCCAAAAAGGTCATGAAAGGCAGCAAGGTGAACGGCTACCGTGTTCAGGTGTTTGCAGGCGGCAACTCACGCAATGACAGGATCAAAGCCGAACGTACGGGTGACGAGATCAAATCACTCTTCCCAGGCACACCTGTCTATGTGCACTTCTACTCCCCAAGGTGGATCTGCCGCATGGGTAACTACCGCAGCTACGAGGAAGCCCACGAGGTGCTGAACCGCGTAAAAAACCTCGGCTATCAGTCGGCCATTATTGTCAAAGGAAAAATAACCGTTCCATATTAATGAATCAGGACATCGACATACAGACTCACGACAATCACTCCTTCCGCGAGGGACTTGACGAACTGGCAGGGCACTATAAAGAAGTGCTCCGACTGTTAGGTGAAGACACTGAGCGAGAAGGACTCCTGAAAACCCCCATGCGCGTGGCAAAGGCGATGCAGGTACTAACCCGCGGCTACCAGATGGATGCCCATAAGGTACTTACCGATGCCTTGTTCAAAGAAGACTATTCACAGATGGTTATTGTCAAAGACATCGACTTCTTCTCACTCTGCGAGCACCACATGCTTCCTTTCTACGGCAAGGCTCACGTAGCCTATATCCCCAACGGCTACATCACAGGCCTATCGAAGATTGCCCGTGTGGTAGACATCTATGCACACCGTCTGCAGGTCCAGGAGCGCATGACTCAACAAATAAAGGACTGTATCCAAGATACTCTGAAACCTCTCGGTGTGATGGTTGTCATCGAGGCCAAGCATATGTGTATGCAGATGCGGGGCATAGAGAAGCAGAACAGCATTACCACCACCAGTGATTTCAGTGGCGCATTCAACCAAGCCAAGACCAGGCAGGAATTCATGAATTTAATCCATAATAACCAAATTTAACCAAGATGAATCAGACAAACAACAGAATCAATTACAGCGGGTCAAATGAGTCTATCACACAGGCTTTTTCCCACAGTTGTTTAGGCAAACTGCTCATTGCGGCAGCTGTTCTCGTCGTCTTGCTGATTATCGCCTATTTCACAGCTCCCAATGAGAAGGAGATGAGAGACGAGATCAACGACGACATCATGCAGTGCATGGAAATGAACGACAGTATCCGAGGTGACAAGATTGACGACTATGTTCACAACATCGGCTTCATCTTCACCTCAGCTGACTCTACAAAGGTAGGACAAGAGTGGCGCGAGGCGTTCGACAAGTACAACCATGTGGAGATCTACCGTCACACTTTCTTCACCACAGCGTATGTTTACAACAACATCCTCACCGAAGGTTCCAGAGTTGGTATCGGTGTCTTTGGCATTGTTATCCCAAC
>JAGAAZ010000037.1 GCA_017614895.1 Bacteroidaceae bacterium
GATTTAACGGATTTGTATTTTGATGGTAATGTCCGATTTTATTTGAAGAGCTTATGAAAGCGAGCTTTCAATGCTCTTCTATGAAAATCAGATCATTATTCACATGACAAGGTGAATAATTGTTTTTATTTGACTTGAATCACTCTGAGAATTCATTTTCAAGATGATTCCGACAAATACAAACTTGTTCCATCAAAAAAATCTGTGTAATCTGTGCAATCTGTGTTCAATAATTTCTGCGGTGTCTGTGTTTTCTGCGAGAGTTACTGTGTTCGGCTTTCACTACCGTTGAGCTGTGCTCGTTATCGCTTGCGCTTTCGTAACAACGTGGAGAAAGAAGGTACTCACGCTCGACAATAAAAGAAAAAAACCATTTTTTCCTTTGTATTGTCCTCACTTAATCGAACGTTGAGCTACGCTCGAAGGTACTCACGCTCGACAATAAAAGAAAAAAAACATTTTTTCCTTTGTATTGTCCTCACTTAATCGTACCTTTGCAAAAAGTTAACTAATGAGATTATGATGAAGATTCATTTTAATATAGAGTATCGTACCCGATGGGGAGAGGATTTACGTGTGCAACTATGGGTTGTGGACAAGCATGGTCAAAAGAGGGCTGTGGAGGAGGTGCCATTGGAAACTCAAGATGGCAAGATGTGGGATGGTGAGATAGAAGACACCCTCCAGCTCCCCCTGTTGAAGGGGAGAGATGGGATGGAAGGAATTGAGTATAAGTATGCCATGTATCGTGATGGGAAACTGGTGTGGACAGAATGGGAAGTGGCACCTCACAAGGTGAAGTTTGATGGAGTGACCAACGATTACGTGCTGAGTGACAAGTGGCGTCCGATTCCTGAAGATCAACCACTCTTTTCTTCGGCTTACACAGAGTGTGTGGGTGCTGTGCCTGACAAGTGCGATGCCATCGACACATTATACTCATCCACTCTGCAGTTACGTGTGGTGGAACCTCGATTGAGGAAGGGCGAATGGCTGGCTGTATGTGGCAACACACCTCAGTTGGGTGAGTGGAAAAGAGCGAAGCGAATGGCGCTCATCAACCTGCAAGAATGGGCTGTGAACATCGATGCTGATTTGCTGTTTGAAGAGGTGGAATATAAGTATGTGGTAGTGGATGCAGAAAATAACATCCTGCGATGGGAAGAAGGAGAAAACAGGAAGATGCGCTGTCCGAAGCTGCAAGCCAAACAGATGTGGATCAAGACGGACGACCGCTTGACATTGAGTGGTGACAGCTGGAAGGTAGCTGGTGTGGTGATTCCTGTGTTCTCGTTACGTTCGGCAAGAAGTTATGGTGTGGGCGACTTTGGTGACTTAAGGGCGTTGATTCAGTGGGTGGTGAAGACGAAAATGCATGCCATCCAGATTCTGCCCATCAACGACACCACCACGATGGGCACTTGGCAAGACTCCTATCCATACAATGCCATCTCAGTATTTGCACTGCATCCCCTCTATTGTGACCTGAACGCATTACCCAAGCTGAAAGACCGCTTGGCGATGGAGAAGTTCATGATGAAGCAACAACGGGTGAATGCCCTGAAGGAGATGGATTATGAACAGGTGATTGCCCTAAAGATGGAATATCTGCGAATGTCGTATGCGCAGGAAGGGAAGGAAGTGATAGAGAGCAACGGATTCAAGGATTTCTTTGCAGACAACAAAGACTGGTTAATACCCTATGCTGCATTCTCCTATCTGAGAGATGAATATAAGACGGCGGAGTTCGGAAAATGGCCTAAGTATAGCAAATACAACAAGAAAGAGGTGGAGAAGCTCGTAGCGAAGAGTAATGGGGCGTATGAGCAGGTGGCGTTCTTCTATTATGTGCAGTATCAGTTGCACCTACAATTGTTGGAGGTGAGAAAGGAAGCACGAAAGAATGGAGTCATCATCAAAGGCGACATTCCCATCGGTATCTCGCGTGACAGCGTGGAAGCATGGTCAAAGTCTCATCTGTTCAATCTGGACGGACAGGCTGGTGCACCTCCTGACGACTTCTCGAAAAACGGACAAAACTGGGGATTCCCCACATATAATTGGGAAGCGATGGCGAAAGAGGGTTATCGGTGGTGGATCAGACGTTTCCAGAAGATGGCAGAATACTTCGATGCCTACCGAATCGACCATGTGTTGGGCTTCTTCCGTATTTGGGACATCCCGATGCATTCAGTACATGGATTGCTGGGACAGTTCTCCCCTTCTCTACCCATGACCGTGGACGAGATAGAGAGCTACGGAATGCGCTTCAATGCGGAATACATGACTCGTCCGTACATCACTGACTGGACATTGGAATGCATCTTCGGATATAGAGCTGACTTGGTAAAGAGCATCTATCTGAAGCCCCGTTCTGACGGACGATATGACCTGAAGGATGAGTATGCCAGCCAACGCAAGATTGAGGCAGCTTTCATCGGAAAGACGGATGAAGACAGCATCGCATTGAGGGACGGATTATATGATTTGGCTTCATGTGTGCTTTTCATTCCTGACAGGAAACAACCAGAGAAATACCATCCACGTATCTCTGCACAGAAAGACTATGTATATGAGTCACTATTGTTGCATGAGAAGGAGGCCTTTAACTGCTTGTACAACGAATATTACTACCATCGGCATAACAAGTTCTGGTATGACGAGGCGATGAAGAAACTCCCCATCCTTACACAATCAACAAGAATGTTGGTGTGCGCAGAAGACCTTGGCATGGTGCCAGAAAGTGTGGGATGGGTGATGAATGACCTGAAGATGCTGTCACTGGAAATTCAGACGATGCCAAAGGCGCCTTATCTGCAATTCGGACATCTGTGGGAGAACCCATACCGTTCAGTGGCCACCATCGCCACTCACGACATGCCACCATTACGTCAGTGGTGGGATGAGGATCTGGATAGGGCACAACAATTCTACAACAATGCACTCTACAAGGATGGCACTGCGCCCCACCCTGCTCCAGGATGGCTGTGCGAGGAGATAGTGTCGGCTCATCTGTTCTGTCCATCAGCACTGACTTTGCTATCATTGCAGGACTGGCTATCTATGGATGAGGAATTGAGATTGCCTGACCCCAATGGGGAAAGAATCAACATCCCTGCGAAACCAAGACATTATTGGCGATATAGGATGCATCTGACCATTGAGCAGCTAATGGAAGCAAAGCGCTTTAATGAGTTGGTGAAGGAATTGGTGGAAAATTCGGGAAGAGGTTAGGAGAGTTGACAGTTGACAGTTGACAATTGACAGTTGACAGTTGACAGTTGAGAGTTGACAGTTGAATGTTGAATGTGGAAAATGGAAAAGAGGAAATATAGTCAGTGGAAGTTCATTGCTGCGTTTGTGGTGGTGATGGGTTTGTTTGCAGGAATGAAGTATGCGTTTGGGATTGAGGGAAGACCCTCTCCAACTCTCCCTGTTGAGGGAGAGAGTGAGAGGTGTGAGGTGAGAGGTGAGAGGGATGAGGTTGTGATGGATGATATAGAGAATACGGAGGATGAGGTGCTGTTTGATGAGGCGCATCGTGTACGTGGGGTATGGAGTTATTCTGCCTGTTTCCCTGACAGTCAGAATGTGCAGATTGAGGCAGCACAAAAATATGGAATTATGCCCGTAAGAAATCGGAAGGAGGCAGAGGTGTTGGTGAAGAAACATCGGTTGGTAAACATTTGTCATTCACCATTCTATGCAGTAGATGATCTCACCCACTCAATCCCCTATCTTGTGCCTCGAGCACAGCATCTGCTCAACACGATATGCCTGAATTTCATTGATTCGTGCCAAGTGAAAGGAATGCCCATCCACTTGCCCATCGTTACATCTGTGCTGAGAACCACAGACGATGTGTCGAACCTGCAACGAGGAAACAAGAATGCCACAACGAACTCGTGTCATTGTTATGGCACAACGGTAGATATTGCCTACAACAAGTTCATGCCCATGACTGGCACGTATGAATCAAAGGCAACACTGCTCAGATGGAATGAGCCCATGAAGCGAGTGCTGTCAGAGGTGCTGAACGATCTGAGAATGGAGGGGAAATGCTACGTGAAGTATGAGAGAAAGCAAGGATGCTTTCATTTGACATGTAGATAGTTGACAGTTGACAGTTGACAGTTGACAATTGATAGTTGACAGTTGACAATTGACAGTTGAGAGTTGACAATTGAGAGGTGTGAGGTTATCGACGTGGGAGGAGGCGTTTGGCTATGAGTGCCACGACATCCACGTTGACTGCATTACCTAACGCCTTGAATTTCTGGACACGAGAAAGATTACCATAATTCAAGTCCTGCATGGATTGAATGCGAGCTGCCTCATTATGAGAGATATAGCGTCCCCAACGGAAATCTTCGGGGGTGTAAGGACGTCCTTTCTTGTCGAGTGCCCCTTGAGGGGGATAAGGAACAAAGGGCAAGATGGGTGTAGCTGTAGTACAAAGGGTGATAGTGGGGACATAGTTCATCGAACGGACACGAATGCCTGAAGGACGCAGTTGGATGACGTGATGCTTGAAATCCCAGTCCTGATTAGTGCTCCACTCAAACATACGCTGGGTACGGGGGAACTTTCTTATTTTCTCAAGCCACGGGTCAATCCAATCTTTGTGGCGCTGATAAAATTCGCGATTCTGGCGAATAAGAATCTTCTTGAACTCAGGATATGTTTCTTCATATTTGGTCTTCCGCATATAGAAAGGAAGTCCGGCAATGAGCTCCTCACGTGTTTCACCTTCCAACACTTTTCCATAGGAACCTCGGCAACCACGAAGACGTTCGAGAGGCTGGAAAGCAGGAGGCGTATCTTCAAACTCATAATTAGCCCCAAACTCCATCGTGAAGATGCAGTGGGAGGGCATATAACCATCACGTTGAGTCACCTTATAAACAAACTCCTGCCATGCATCGAACACTGGATGCAAATCACGGCGGACTGGGAGTAAGCGGTCATTATCGGTAGCATCTACAATCGTGCGCACGTCGCTCATCACATCCTTTGGAGGACGCACAAAATGGAAACGATGAATACCACTGATTCCTTGTTCATCACGCAACATACCCACAATATAGAAACGTGGACGATGCTGAGGAATGCCAAATTCGTGAGGCGAATAGATGTGCGAACGGATATCATATCCCAAGGTATCCAACTTCTGACGAATGATCTTCCATGTTCTCCCTCCATCATGACCAGGCAATGCTGAGACGTTTTCCAAGAAAATATATTTAGGGTGATGGTATCGCAAAATGCGACATATCTCATCAAAGAGATTACCACGTCCCAATTCATCCTCAAATCCCTGTTTCTTACCTGAAAAAGAGAAGGGTTGGCATGGGAAACCTGCACACAGAATCTCGTGAGGCGGAATATCCTCTGCCTTTATTTTGGTGATGTCGCCATAGATAGGGACATTTGGAAAGTTGAGTTTGTAGAGTTTCTGCAATTTAGGCTGTATCTCAGAAGCAAAGACACATTCGTGTCCCAAACGGGACAAAGCGAGGTGAAAACCTCCAAGACCAGCAAACAAATCTATAAATTTCATCGTTTCATTATCATTTTACCATTTTCGCTGACGCGATGCTTAGTCCGATAAAGGTAAGTAACCCGTTGAACATCAGCATTTCATATCCGAATTGATACCCCGTTAACTGCCATACTATCACATCAATGACATAACAGATGAGCGGTGAAGCAATCGCAATGTATGGTACATATTTTTCTCGTGGTTGCCGCTTGGTAAACATGCCAAAGGCAAAGAGCCCCAAGAGCGGACCATAGGTATAGGAGACCAAGGTGTATATCAAATCCATCACACTGCCCGAACCTATGGCATTGAAAGCCAGTGTGACGATGACAAAGGCCAAGAGCATACCCAAATGCACTCGTTTCCGTTTCTTTTCGTCCTTTTCATCACCAAGGATGTCAATGCAGAAACTCGTCGTGAGTGCTGTCATCGCAGAATCAGCTGAAGAGAATGCGCTGGCAATGACTCCGATGGTAAAAAATACGAGGCAAGCCGAACCCATGGTACCATTCAGCACAATACCAGCCAATAAATCGTCCCCTTTTTCTGGAATGGGCATACCTTGCTGCTGATAGAGCATCAGAAGAAGGACTCCTAAGGCCAGAAACAAGAAATTAACGGGGACGAATAACACTCCATAGGAGCACATATCTTTCTGTGCTGAACGTAAATCCTTGCAGGTGAGGTTCTTCTGCATCATATCCTGATCCAATCCCGTCATCACAATGACGATGAAGACACCCGACAGGAATTGTTTCCAGAAGTTTTGCTTGGAAGTGAAATCTGAAAACTCGAAGATGCGTGAATGGGAATCGTTCCATACAGCAGTCATCGCTTCGGAGAAATCCATGTGTAGCATACTGGACACCTTCAGCAAAAGCAGGATGAGTGCCACCATCAGACAGAGCGTCTGCAAAAAGTCTGTCCACACCAAAGCACGAATACCACTCCTGCGTGTATAGAGCCAAATCAGGAGTAGAGCCACCAACACTATCACTACGTATGGAACGGAAAAGCTATCAGCCACACACATCTGCAAAATACGGCATACCACATAAAACTTGGCTGCAGCACCCATCAACTTACTCAGCATGAAAAAGGAAGCGCCAGTCTTGTAACTCACTGAACCAAAACGATGATCCAAGTAGGTATAGATGGAGGTGAGACGATACTTGTAATACAATGGCAACAGCACAAATGCCACAATCACATATCCCAACACAAAACCCAAACACATCTGGAGATATGTCATGTCAATGCTCATCACCCAACCTGGTACCCCAATAAAAGTTAAGCCTGAGATGCTGGCACCAATCATACCAAACGCCACCAAAGGCCAGGGTGATTGACGATTACCATTGAAAAAAGCAGCATTGCCGCCCCTCCTGCCCACCAAATGGGAGAGAAGCAGCAATACACTAAAATATAATATCACTGTAATGAGAACCAACATTCTTTATTCTTCCGCTGGTTTCTTCATGCAAGCATCCGCAAAAAGTGAGAACTTGGAACCATATCCAGCCTGGCTCTCCACATCCAGTATCAAGTCCATGCCTTCTGCCAACTTCTTCGCCACATGCAAGCCAAGTCCCAAACCTGGCACAAAGCCATCGTCCTTCCAGAACAAGCCAAATGCCAACTGTTGCTTCTCCTTCGGAATACCACATCCCGTGTCTGCCACAAAAAGCTCTGCCCGTTCTGTATTGAAGTGATAATCAACACCGATGAGGATGGAACCCTTCTTCGTGAACTTCACCGCATTGCTCATCAACTGACCCATGATGTACTTGACACGCGTACGGTCATTATTGATGGTGATGCCTGGCAGAACAGCGAGTTCATGCAATGTCACTTCCTCTGGAATCAGGTCTTTCCATTCGTATGCCAATTCGCGCACCAACTCAGAAGCATCAAACTCATTCTTTACATATTGGATGCGTCCACTTTCAATACGTGAGAACATCAGGATGTCCTCAATCATGGAAGAGAGACTGGTGTTGTTTGCCTTGATGATTTTTGCATATTCCTCCATTTCTTCTGGAGTGAAGGAATCGGCAGGCATGCTGACCAAGACATCACTGAATCCCACCACAGCATTCAGCGGAGTACGAATCTCATGACTAATCGTCGTCAAGAAGTCTTCCTTCTGTTTCGCCTCTTCAGCCAAGAGCATCGCCTTACGCAGGTTCTCTTCATAGCGTTTCGTCTCATCAATATTGATCAGGATACCATCGACGTTCTTCTTATTCTTCTTGGCATCGAACATCACCACAAAACGCAATTGCCACCAACGGTAGTAATCCTTCTGGTCTATATCTGCGTAGATTTCATAACTATGTGTTCCAGCCACATCAATTGACTGCATAATCAACGGAATCTCACTCGAATACTCGGGATGAACATGCGAGATAATATCCCTCAGATTAGTCTCCGTGCGGACAGTATGACTATCGGCACCATGCAATGCCATCTGACGCATTTCAGCACGTCTTTTCACCCCCTCAATCAAGATTTGAGCAGTTCGGCTCTTCCATGATTGCAGCACCAAAATGATAGTAGCAATGGCCGCAATGAAAATGGAAACGATAATGATCCATGTAGCATACGTATATAATGGCGATATCTTCTCCATAGGAGCTCCAACAATCACAAAGCGACTCTCAAAATCTTTGTACTCCATGCCCAACTTCTCCATCGCATCATAATCCATATAATATTTCTTCTGGTGTGCCATTCCCACAAAAGAAGCCAAATCGGCACCTCTCAATATTTCAGATGCGACCCTTGCCATATCTTCGCCAACTGTCTCATAGCTAGCGAAATAACCACACAAATACCTGCCACTACCATCAGAAAAACCTGCTTTCACAGCCGTGTATTGTGGACGTCCTGTCTTATCGACAATAGCAGAGCTATAAAGATCTCTCTTTACAGCCAACGATGGATAGAGCCACGAATGGACATAAATACGTCTTAGGTTCTGATACCCTTCCTCTTGATCTTGAATGTTTTGCGAATTACGTTCTGGAGATTCAGTCGAATAGACCAGCACCACCAAACTATCCTTCCATATCGTAGACAATTCCTCGTCTGCGTTGATGTGCATATGGAAATCCGAGTTATCCACATATGGGGGTCGTGCTATTGCTTGTCTCAATTCAGCACGAATCATTGAATCCTGCTCGAAATAATCAAGCTCTATCTCCACACAGTTCTTTCCTGACATCTCCGATGCCAAGTTGATATTCGCACAGTAATCAATAGGATCATTAATGACCACGATGTTCTTGTGTTTCCGGATGTAATCCCATTTAGGGTGATGTAAACCACCAAAGATAATAGGAATAGAATCAAGTTCATGAATTTTACCAATCTGTCGCCATTCTATCAAATCACAAGCAGCACGATCTCCTTCAGTCATTACAATGTCCGGAATCCAATTCATCTTATTAATGGAATCTTTGACATCAAAATGCAATTTCCTTGTTGAATTCGATGGATTCTCCATATCAAGATAGACATGCTTAATATCGGCATTGATGCCATTACTGCGGAATGTCTGCAACAGTTTATCATTGAACTCACGATAACCATAATAGTTCTTGTCATAACTGTGGAATATCAGTACCTTTGCTGTTTCCTCTTTCTTATCAGACCTTGTCGAACATGATGACGTCATCAGCAACCCAAGACCTAAAGTGACAATCAAGAGCAAGCATTCCACCATTTTTGTCAGACGGAAGAAGAACTTACTGCCCTTTCCAACTTCACTTTCCACACCAATGGTTCCGTTTTGCTTTTCCATGATGGTCTTACTGATGTTCAGGCCAAGACCTGTACCCTTATCCGTCTCATTCACCTTGATGTAACGTTCAAACAGCTGTGCTTGCTTCTCTGGCGCAACACCAATACCCGTATCTCTTACATATACCTCCACCTGATCGGGGTCGTCTTCCATATATCTCCATCCTAAGGTAACGCTTCCTTCTGTTGTAAATTTGAAAGCATTGCTCAAGAAGTTGTTCACGACCTGTTTGGTACGTGTCGCATCGATATTAACGGTAGCATCAGGTTCACACGTCTCTAATTTGAATTCAAGATGCGTCGGAGCAATGATGTAGTTCGTCTTGTAACATTCATCCACCAGTTTCTGAATCGACATAGGCTTCTGAATGATTTCGAGGTCACCCGTCTCAATCTGAGCCTTCTTCATCACGCTATCAATCATGTTCAGAATCATATCCGTGTTCTGATGAATCACCTCACCATACATCTCTCGTTCACCCTCCTCGAAAGTCATGCCAGGAGTGGTCAACATGGTGGAGAAACCAGTCACAGCGCCCAGTGGCGTACGGAGGTCATGACTGATGTTTGCCAAGAAATTCTCCTTCAATGCCACCTGACTCGCCAAAATCTGTGCCTGTTCCAATTTCTCTTCCGTCTCTTTCTTTTGGTCAATGTTCAACAGCAAGCCATACAGTTCACCTGTCTTTGCAGACTCTTCCGTTGCTGTGTACATCGCCTCTGCCCAATACCATGTTTTTCCCCCATCGGGTGAAAGATGCAGACGCACCGTCTTCCTGCCTCGCTGATTGCGGAAGTTTTTCAAGAATTCAAATGAGGCTTTCGTATCCTCATGCACAATAGAATCCATCTCTTCCAGCGTTAAACGATTAGGAACCTTGAAATAATCAGAGAAATGCTTACTCAACGTGAAAGTGCCATCCTTATAGAGCCAGAAAGTATCTTTGGCATTCGAGAACATCAAGTCATGCACCTTCTCCTCATACTGCAATTCCTCCACCAAATTCATCTGTCCCTTCCATCTCCATCGCAACATCAGATACACTATAGCATAAATGGCTAAACCTATCATCAGAATGAGGAGACCCACCTCAAGTGCAAACTCCATTGGTTTTTCCAAATAGAAAGGTGCATTCACAATATGGAAATCATCGCTGTACAATCCATACGACATTTTAGGGAACATCATCTGCATGGCATTCCAATCCAAATAGTAGCCACTTGAATGCAGGCTAATCGGCAATGACTTCGGCGTTTCACCCTTCATGATACGAATCGCGTACGAAACTTGGTCTTCCACCTGAGTCTCCGTACTGGTGAAATATCCACCCAAGAATCGAATTTTCTTCGGATTATTGAAGTCTTCACGGATACAAGTGAACTGTGGACGATCTGTATGGTCAATAAGGGCATTGTTGACAATGCTTCCGCTTCTCACCTGCAGTTGCCACATTTCCTTAGCCTTCTGATAGAAGAAACCTGTCGCAGCCTTTCCAACAGAATCCGATTCACCTTCCGCACGATTTCTGTAGGGGAAAGCACAAGACACAAAATTCACGACGGCAAGACCTGGATATGTTTTCCGCAGATAATCCTCATCCAGGTTCTTTTCCCTGAAATTAGAGTTGTTAACAAATCTCGTAGAGTCTCGAAGTTCCTCTTCCAATTGCTCACGCATGCGCAAATCGCTGGGCTTATAGTCCAATTCTATTGTGACACACTGCGTCTTGACAAGCCTCATCATCATCTCGATGTTACGGCCCAACTCCACTTTGTCCTCAAAACCTGTGATTTGCGGAATTCTAGAAAGTGAATCGCGCAACAATGTATTAACACCAGCAAAGACCACAGGAGTTTTCAAAAAAATCGAATCTATCTCCGGAGCATTGAGAAGCCAATCCACAATTGCATCATCATTCAGCAAAATCACTTCTGGCTTCCATGCCTTAATCTGCTTGGAATAGACAGGCCAATCAAATTGTGTGAATACATCATTCGGACGATGCACCATGTTGGTATAGATATGGTGGATGTCCACTTCCATGTCATGTCTTTTAAAGGCGTCATCCATGCACTTAGAGAAAAGTTCCTTCTCTTCTCCAATACTATCCCACGAGTGGATGACCACTACGCTATGACGAGGTCCGTTAGACCTGGTTATATTGCTCACCTTACTACACGAGCCCAACAATGTGATGACGACAACAATCAGTAAAGGTAAGATTTTAGACATATTATCATTTTTCATGTCTGCGTCTTTTAAGATTACGCTTGCAAAGATACAAAAAAATACATAGTCACAAATAAAAAACGAAAAAAATGCACAAAAAGAGAACGTTTTCTAAATGAAACACCCTTTTTTCATCCTTTATTGATGTCTGATTAGCAAGTCAACACGTCAAAAGTTCCCATTCACGCTTTCCAAATTTTCCTTCGCATGATAGTTTGAGCAATTCCTCTCGTGGCAAGATAAACCACAAAGGCAATCCACAATCCATGATTGCCCCAAAGGGGTACCAGCATGAAATAAAGCAAGAAGAACATCACCATGCCTGAAGCCATCGAAATGAGCATTCCCTTGGTGGCTGTCGCTCCAATATAAATGCCATCCCAAATGAATGCAGCCATACCACACAAAGGGAACAGAAGCGTCCAAGGTTGATATATCTGTGCTGCATCCATCACTGTTGCATCATTGGTGAGGAAGGCGAGGAAGGGTTTGCCCAACAAAAAATATGCCAAGGTGAAGAGTGCCGCCACACCCCATCCCCAACGGAAAAGGCGACGCACCGTGTCATCATAGATGCCCCGCATACGCCCACCAATAGCCTTTCCCACCATCGCCTCACCAGCAAAGGCGAAACCGTCCATAATGTAACTGTAGAGTGTAAACAATTGCATCAGCATCGTATTCACAGCCAGTTCTGTATCGCCCTGTTTGGCTCCTGCCGCAATGAAAAAGAAATGCACCAGAATGAGGCAACAAGTACGTAGAAAGATGTCTTTATTCAAAGAGAAAAACTTGAGCAAAGCAGTACTCGTCAGCACAGTTTTCTCACGATAGTATTTCCTGATTTTCAGGAAGTAAGGAGCAAAGAACAAAAATGCAGACACCAACCCGATGTATTGTGCCAACACCGTGCCTAACGCCACACCCTCTATCTTCATGCCAAGACCATACACGAGCACGAAACTCAGCAGGATGTTCGCCACATTCTGAATCATCGCCACCACCATCGGAGCCTTTGAGTTCTGCATACCCACAAACCATCCCGTCAAGACAAAAAGCATCAAAGCGGCAGGAGCACCCCATATACATATATTAAAATAAATGCACGTGAAAGCCACCACTTCTGCTGAAGGGCGAATGATCATCAAGGCGCTTTCCCTGATGGGTACCTGCAGACACAACATCACCACCGATATCACGATAGCCACCAATAAAGCTCTTTGCATCATAGCCACCACTTCCGTCAGGTTCCTCGCCCCCAATGCCTGTGCCGTCATGCCACTCGTACCCATCCGCAGAAAAGCAAACATCCAGTAGATGATGTTGAACAACATACCCCCCACGGCAATGGCACCAATATATGCCGCAGAGCCCAGATGTCCCGTAATGGCTACATCCACCAAACCCAATAGCGGCACTGTGATGTTCGACACGATGCTCGGCAGGGCTATGTGCAGGATTTGTTGATCGCGAATGTTCATCCCTTCAGATATTCCGCTAACATTTCCGCACACCTTTCTCCATCCACGCCTGCACTCACGATTCCACCAGCATAACCAGCTCCTTCACCACAAGGAAAAAGTCCTTGTACACGCACATGCTGTAACGTTTCTCGATCACGGAGGATGCGCACAGGCGCAGAAGTTCTTGTCTCCACACCAATCATCACAGCCTCGTTCGTCAGAAAACCGTGACATGCCTTGCCAAAGTTTCGAAAACCTTGTTGGAGACGTTTCGACACAAAGTCAGGCATCCAGAAATGCATGGGTGTACTGATCAGCCCTGGTGTATAAGATGATTTGGGCAAGTCATAACTTCCCTTGTTATTGACAAAATGTGCCATCCGTTGTGCAGGAGCAGTCTGCTTTCGGTTGCCCTGCATCCATGCTGCATATTCGAGACGCTCCTGAAACTCCATCATGAGGAGAGGAGAGTTGGCTGTTGACAGTTGACAATTGACAGTTGACAGATTGGGCGCAGGGGGAAGTTCCATGAGGGAACGGTCTTTCTGCAAGTCCTCCACATGCAGTTCCACCACCATGCCCGAATTACTCCAAGGACTGTTTCGTTGTGAATTACTCATGCCATTCACCACCAATTGATTCGGTCCACTGGCAGCAGGCACCACCGTACCACCCGGACACATGCAGAAGGAATAGACACCACGTCCATCCACCTGAGTGACAAATGAATACTCTGCAGCGGGCAAGAACTCGCCCCTACCCTCTTTCCGATGGTATTGAATCTGGTCGATGAGTTCAGAAGGATGCTCCAGACGCACGCCAACAGCAATGTCTTTCGCTTCAATCTCAATACCTTGTGCATAGAGATAGCGATAAACATCACGGGCACTATGTCCGGTTGCCAAAATCACTGGACCCATGAAAGTCTCATTGCCACATCGTACACCCTCCACCTTGTCATCCTTGAGCAAAATGGCATCCATCTTCGTCTCGAAGTGCACTTCGCCCCCACAACGGATGATGGTGTTGCGCATCGCCTCGATGATGTTTGGCAATTTGTCCGTACCCAAATGCGGATGAGCATCCGCCAAGATGTTCGTGCTGGCTCCATGCTGACAAAACACATTCAGAATCTTCTCCACATTGCCACGTTTCTTGCTTCTCGTATAGAGTTTGCCGTCTGAGAAAGCGCCAGCACCACCTTCACCAAACGAATAGTTCGATTCAGGGTCAACCATCTGTGTACGAGAAATCTGTGCGATATCCTTTCTGCGTTCATGTACACTTTTTCCTCGCTCCACCACAATGGGACGAATGCCCAATTCTATCAACCGCAATGCAGCGAACAACCCTCCAGGACCAGCACCTACCACCACAGCCTGTGGTTTCCCCTCCACTTTCGGATAATCCACACGCGCAAATTCATCATCCTCAGGCAATTCATCCACATACACCCGCACCTTCAGATTCACAAAAATCGTACGTTGACGGGCATCAATACTTCTTTTCAGCACCCTCACTGCCGTCACCTTCTCCACCGCCAATCCTTCCTCTTCCTGCAAGAACTGCTTGATGCCCTGCTCATTTGCCGCCACCTCTGGCAGAACTCTAATTTGATACTCTTTTATCATAGTTTTTCGAGTTTTGTTTGCAAAGGTACAAAAAAAATCCCTATCTTTGCACAAATAAATAACAACAACATGGAGAATTACATTGTTTCGGCACGGAAGTACCGCCCGATGACGTTCGATACGGTGGTGGGACAAGAAGCTTTGACCACCACCTTGAAGAATGCCATCCAGAGTGGACGGTTGGCACATGCGTATCTGTTCTGCGGTCCTCGTGGTGTGGGCAAGACAACATGCGCCCGCATTTTTGCCAAGACCATCAACTGTCTGAATCCACAACCCAACGGTGAAGCATGTGGGGAGTGCGAGTCATGTAAGGCATTCAACGAGGGACGTTCGTACAATATCCACGAACTGGATGCGGCTTCGAACAACTCGGTGGAAGACATCCGAGTACTGATTGAGCAAGTGCGAATTCCTCCTCAGATTGGTAAGTATAAGGTGTTCATCATCGACGAGGTTCACATGCTCTCGCAGGCAGCCTTCAATGCTTTCCTGAAAACGCTGGAGGAACCCCCTCAGCACGCCATCTTCATTCTTGCCACAACGGAGAAACACAAGATTCTTCCGACCATCATGAGCCGTTGCCAGATATACGACTTCAAGCGCATGAGTGTGAACGACATTGTGGGGCACCTGAAGCATGTGGCTGAGCAGGAGAACATCAAGGTGGAGGATGCGGCGCTCAACATCATTGCACAAAAGGCGGATGGTGGTATGCGTGACGCACTGAGCATCTTCGACCAAGTGGCATCGTTCTGCAGTGGCAATATCACCTATCAGCAGACCATCGCGAATCTGAATGTACTCGACTACGACTACTATTTCCGTTTGACAGATTATTTTCTCGAGGGGAAAATCACGGAGTGCATGCTGACGCTGAACGAGATCCTATCTAAGGGTTTCGAGGGGCAGTATTTCATCACGGGACTGTCGAGCCACTTCCGCAATCTGCTGGTCAGCCAAGACGCACAAACGGTTGGATTGATTGAGGCAAGCGAGGAGGTGCGTAACCGATATAAGGAACAGGCACAGAAGTGCAAACCGAAGTTCCTCTTCCGTGCCATGAAGTTGGCAAACGATTGTGACCTTAATTATAAGCAGAGTCAAAACAAGCGACTGCTGGTGGAATTGACCCTCATCGAGATGGCACAACTCTCCTCCGATGACGGAGAGTCTTCTGGGCTTTGCCCTACGAAGATTCTAAAACCCATATTTAAGGCATTACAAGCCCCCCAGACTCCAAAGAGGGAGGGCTTGCGCGATGTTGCTCAAGAGAAAGCAAAGCAACAGGAAACGGTCAATTTACCGAAAGCAGCGCCAGCACAACCAGTGGCTAATGCGGCGTCAACTCTTCCCCATCGAGGATTGGGAAGTTTCTCCATCCGACGTCAACAGAACAGCAGCCACAGTCAGCAAAGTGCGAATGCGCCAACGAATGTGTCTGTGCCCACTTTTGAGAATCGTCCCGTCAACACAACGGACTTGACAGTGGCATGGAGGGAGTTTGCGAAGAATCTGCCTCAGGAGGACAGGGCATTGTCGTTCCAGATGGACAATATGGAGCCACAGTTGCAGGAGGATGGGCAGACGATTTTGGTCATTGTGGACAATCCATCCTTGCAGAGTGAACTTCACAAGATACAACCACGCATTGAGGCTTATCTGCATCAGCGGCTGCAAAACAACACATTGAGATTGACCACACGTCTGCGTGAGGTGACGGACAAACGCCGTGCCCTCAGCCGTCTGGAAGTGTTCAAAGAAATGCTGGAGCAGAGTGAGGCACTGCGGAAACTGAAAGAAGAATTTGAATTGGAACTGGCATAATGGGAAAAGGAAAACTGGCAAAATTTGCTGAGATGGCGGAGAATCCGTTGGTGGTGGAGTGTCCCTTCTGGCTCTTGCAGAAGGAGGGCTTTCCGCTGAAGGGGAAGTGGCATGAGGAGTTCTTCAAGAACGGGAATCCCATCGTGCTGGAGCTGGGCTGTGGTCGTGGGGAATACACCATCGGGCTGGCGCGACGTTTCCCCGACAAGAACTTCATCGGCATCGACATCAAGGGAGCCCGTATGTGGCACGGAGCCAAGACGGCTTTGGAGGAAGGCATGAAGAACGTGGCGTTTCTGCGCACGAACATCGAGTGCATCGCTGGTTTCTTTGCCCCTGACGAGGTGGCAGAGCTCTGGCTCACTTTCTCCGATCCTCAGATGAAGAAGGCCACCAAGCGTCTGACCTCCACCTACTTCATGGAGAGATACAGGAAGTTCCTCGTGGATGGCGGACTCATTCATGTGAAGACCGACTCGAATTTCCTTGCTACTTATACTAAATATATGGTGGAGAAGAACGGGCTGCCGATGAATTTCTTCACGGAGGACCTCTACAAACTGTCAACTGTCAACTGTCAACTGTCAACCCTTGACTCGCTCACCGAAATCCGCACCTACTACGAAGGCATGTGGCTGGAACGTGGCATCCCCATCAAATACCTGCAATTCCAACTGCCTCAGCAGGGCGTCCTTGAAGAGCCCGACATCGAAATTCCCGTCGATGGCTACCGCTCCTACAATCACGAAGTCGTCTCCACCAAGAAGACCGGCAAGTAAGACTTCAATTTTTCAATTCTTCAATTCTTCAATTCTTCAATTCTAAAATGACAATATATCCAAAACTTATACACGATGCGCTTGCCACCGTTCGCTATCCTGGCAATGGCAAGAGCATCATGGAGAACGAGATGCTGGAGGATGACCTCCGCATTGACGGCATGAAGGTCTCTTTCTCGCTCATTTTCGAGAAGGAGACCGACCCTTTCAAGAAATCTGTGGTGAAGGCGGCAGAGGCTGCCATCAAGACCTTCGTGCATCCCGATGTGGAAGTGACCATCGGCACGAAAGCGAAGACTACCCTACCCCCCGAGCCTGACAAGTTGTTGCCTGGTGTGAAGAACATCGTCGCCGTGAGCAGCGGAAAGGGCGGTGTAGGCAAATCGACGGTGACTGCCAACCTCGCCATCGGTCTTGCCAAACTCGGTTATCGCGTCGGATTGCTCGACACCGATATCTTCGGTCCTTCCATGCCCAAGATGTTTGGCGTGGAGGAGGAGCGTCCTTATGCCATGCAGGTGGAAGGCAGAGACCTCATCGTGCCCATCGAGAAGTACGGCGTGAAGTTACTGTCCATCGGATTCTTTGTCAATCCCGACCAGGCGACGCTCTGGCGTGGTGGTATGGCATCGAACGCCCTCAAGCAGCTCATCACCGAGGCGCAGTGGGGCGAGCTCGACTACTTCATCCTCGACACCCCTCCTGGCACGAGCGACATCCACCTGACCTTGCTTCAGACTCTCGGCATCACGGGCGCCATCATCGTCTCCACGCCTCAGCAGGTGGCACTGGCAGATGCTCGCAAGGGCATCAATATGTATATGAACGACAAGGTGAACGTGCCCATCCTCGGACTCGTGGAGAACATGGCATGGTTCACCCCTGCCGAATTGCCCGAGAACAAATACTACATCTTCGGCAAGGACGGTGCCAAGCAACTGGCTGAAGAGCTGAACGTTCCCCTCTTGGCACAGATTCCGCTCATCCAGTCGGTCTGCGAGGATGGCGACAAGGGCGAGCCAGCCGTGCTCAACCCCGCCTCCCCCGAGGGCATCGCCTTCATGAGCCTCGCTGCCAAAGTGGTCACGCAGGTGGACAAGAGAAATGTGGAGATGGCACCGACCGAAAGAGTGGAAGTGAGTAAATCCTAGTTTGACTAGTTCTTCTAGTTTGACTAGTCTTTCTAGTTAATCCCCTATGCTCCATACTCTTCCCCCCGAGGCACAATCCATTCCCTCGCCTCAGCAATTCACCTACCCCTTCTGCTACCAGCCGCATCCGTTGTGTCAGTTGGCAGCCAAGGAGGTGATTGCGCATTGCTATGCCACACCGGAAATGATGCCTCACGAGGGCAAGATGTTCGGGGTGCTCGTGGTGGAGCATGAGGGTCAGCGTTATTATCTCCGTGCTTTCTCGGGCATCTACAATGGCAGCTATCACCACGAGGGTTTCGTGCCGCCCATATGCGACTTGCAGCAGGGCTACTTCGCTGAGGAGGAGCAACGCATTGTCGCCCTCACCCATCAAATCAATCAGACCACCGAGGAGGAGGAGAAGACGAAGTTGAAGGCCCTGCGGAAGGAGAAGTCCGGCGCCTTGCAGATGTGGACCTTCCGTCAGTTCCGCATGAGGAACGCCCGTCAGGAGGTGAAGGATCTGCTGGAGATATTTGCCGAGGTGAAATCCCCGTTCTCCGAAGAGGAATACATCGACTACAAGGAGGGGCGCACCCTCACCAAACCGCAGGCGAAGGTGGGTGTTCCTCCGGGCGGAACCGGCGAATGCTGTGCCCCCAAGCTCCTGCAATACGCCTATCAGCACGGGCTCAAGCCCCTCTGCATGGCGGAGTTCTGGGTGGGACCCTCGAAGCAGAACGAGATGCGCATCGAGGGCAACTTCTATCCCTCCTGCCAACACAAATGCTTCCCCCTGCTCCGCTACATGATGAAGGGGCTCGACGTCGAGGAGAATCCCCTCATGGCAAGCAGCAGGAAGAAGCTGAAAGAAGTGCGGTTCATCTACGAGGACGACGACCTCATCGTGGTCTATAAGCCCTCCGGACTCCTCTCCGTGCCCAACCGCGACCACAAGGAGGCCTCCCTCAGCGCCTATCTCCATCGCCTCAATCCCGACTACCGCCTCATGCACCGCCTCGACATGGACACCTCCGGACTCATGCTCGTCGCCAAGAACCCTGACGCCACCAAGTCGCTCCAGGCACAATTCGAGCGCCACGACATCCAGAAGAAATACGTCGCCATCCTCGAGGACAAAACACCCCGCACGGCTCTCCCCATTACGGGGGAGATGTCCGCAGGACAGAGAGGGTCTATCTCCCTTCCCCTCTCCCGCAATCCCTTCGACGCCCCCCGCCAAATCGTCAACCACCGCGTGGGCAAGCCCGCCGTCACCCGTTACGTCTTCACCGACGAGAACCGCGTGGAGCTCTATCCCGAGACAGGCCGCACCCACCAGCTTCGCATCCACTGCGCCCATCCCGACGGCCTCGGGCGTCCCATCAAGGGCGACATCCTCTACGGCACCCGTGCCGACCGCCTCTACCTCCATGCCGAACAAATAAAATTCATCCATCCGCGCACTGGCGAATGGATGACATTTACAGAACGAGAATTCTAATTGTTTACAGCCCCAAGTCTGCCTTGATGGCATCGACCTTCTCCTTCGCTTCGGCGGTGGCAGCAGGATAGCACTTGGCGCATCCCATCTCGCCCTTCACCTCCACGTAGAACTTGATCTTGGGCTCGGTGCCTGATGGACGGACACTGATCTTGGTGCCGTCGGCAGTGAACCACTGGAGGACGTTGCTGGTGGCTGGCATGTCGAGCGCGCTCTCCTTGCCGTTCTCCACCATCTTGAGGGTCTTGTAGTCCTTGACGCATACGACAGGACTGCCACCAAGGGATGTTGGAGGGGTCTGGCGGAAGTCTTCCATCATCTGCTTGATCTCGTCAGCACCGCTCTTGCCTGGCTTGGTGACGCTGATGGCATTCTGATAAGCGAAGCCGTAGTCGAGGTAAATCTTCATCAGCAGGTCGTAGAGCGTCATGCCGTTGTCCTTTGCCCATGCTGCAATCTCGCAGAGCAGGCAGATGGATGCAGGACTGTCCTTATCGCGCACCTTGTCGAATGGCAGGTAACCAAACGATTCCTCACCGCCACCGATGTACTTCTTCACGCCCTCGGAGAGCTTGATTTCGCGGGCAATCCACTTGAAGCCTGTATAGACGTCGCGAATCTCCACGTTGTTGCGCTTGGCAATCTCGGCAATGGTTTCGGTGGTCACGATGGTCTTCACCATAAACTCGTTGCCCTTCAGCTGACCGAGCTTCTTCTTATTCTCTATTATATAATAAGAGAGCATGAGCGCCGTCTGGTTGCCGTTGAGGATGCACCACTCGCCCTTCGGATCGCGGCACACCACTGCGAGGCGGTCGGCATCGGGGTCGGAAGCCAGCACGAGGTCGGCATTGAGCTTGGTGCCCAGCTGCATACCCAAGGTCATCGCCTCAGAGTTCTCTGGGTTAGGAGACACGACGGTCGGGAAGTTGCCATCGACCACCATCTGCTCCTTCACCACGTTGATGTTCTGGAAGCCCCAAGTGCGCAAAGCGGCAGGGATGATGACACGACCTGTGCCGTGCAATGGAGAATAAACGATGCAGAGATCCTTCTGACGGTTGATCACCTCCTGATCCACCAGTGCCTCATGCACAGCGTTCAGGTAGTCGATGTCCATCTCACCACCGATAATCTGGATGAGGTCGTTGTTAGGCTCGAACTTCACCTGGTCGATGGTCACCTTGTTCACCTCGTCGATGATGCCCGTGTCGTGCGGAGCCAACACCTGTGCACCGTCATCCCAGTAAGCCTTGTAGCCGTTGTACTCGCGTGGGTTGTGGCTGGCGGTGATGTTCACACCTGCCTGAGCACCCAGCTGACGGATGGCGAAGGAAATCTCTGGCGTAGGGCGAAGGCTCTCGAAGAGATAAGCCTTGATGCCATTGGCAGAGAAGATGTCAGCCACCGTCTCAGCAAAGAGGCGAGAGTTGTTGCGGCAGTCGTGACCCACCACCACACTGATGCCCTTCTTTCCGGCAAATGCCTTGTTGATGTAGTTGGCAAAGCCCTGCGTGGCCATACCCACGATGTACTTGTTCATGCGGTTGGTGCCCGCACCCATGATACCGCGCAAACCGCCAGTACCAAACTCCAGATTCTGATAGAATGCGTCGATGAGGGCGGTCTTGTCCTCATTGTCGAGCATAGCCTTCACTTCTGCCTGAGTCTCGGCATCAAACGCTGGGGAGAGCCACTTCTGTGCCTCCGCCGTACACTGCTTAATCAATTCTTGATCCATAATATTGAGTTTAAGTTTATAATGATGATTGATGATTCTTTTATCGGCAAGAAACCCACCAGCACATGGGCTGGGGTTGCAAAGATAAAACAAAAATCCGAGAACACGATGATGTTCTCAGATTTTTTTCAGTTTATTTTGTGTTCAATGTGATTTTCGCCGCTTTTAATGTTGGTGATGAAACATTAAGAGTCACCTTGCCTGCCTTTCGAGTACTGCGCAGGATACACTGCATATAACCCGTCTGCATTTGCTTGGTAGTCACATTTAAGAAGAGGTCATTGGTGGTGTGATCACCATTGTCAATGGCAACAAAGGTTGCAGCACCATTGACCATGACGGTCAATTCATCGGTAGCATCAGGCACAACTCTTCCTTTGCTATCAATAGCATAAATGTTCAAATATTTCAAAGCCATCCCATCGGCAGACCATGTATCAGTTGTTTCCTCCACCACCTTCAATCCTACAGCTTTCCCCGTCGTTTCAAGCTCATTGCGAGCCACTTCCTTACCGTTTGTCCGGGCAATAGCAACGAGTTTACCACCCTCACCATAATCGATGCCTGACCAAAGAATGATGTTACGTTTAGCTATATCTTTGGCATCATTTTGCTGTGTACCAAGAGACTTGCCGTTATACAGAAGTTCCACTTCATCAGCATTAGTATATGTGAACACGTTGGGATGAGAACCCTCCTTCATATTCCAATTCCGACTCACTTTTTGGCCCACCTTTATATCTCTCCACACCATTTTTTCATTTTTACCATCCACCACACCTATGTACACCACAGGTTCATCGGGTTGGATACAGGATTTAATCAAGTATGCTTGCGGATAGGGCTGAAGGGTGTGGTTAAAGAACGAATAGTTCCAACCCTTTCGAGGCCAACCAATCGACTCTCCCCAGTATTCAATAGCTCCCCACCAACAGAGACCCACTCCACGCTTCTGATCCATGCCATAGAAGGGTTGTTGCAGCTGAGTCGTCACCGCCTCACTTTGGAAGAGGATGAGGTCAGGCTTATGAGCATAGTAGCCGTGATAGGCATCCCATTGATAATTGAACGAAGCGATTTCGGTCACACATGCCAATTCTGGGGGAACAAGGTAAGTCTTGAAGTCTGGGGTGTTCCGTTGTCCACCTGCCCGTGCCGGGAACATTGCCACAGTGGTGGGGCGTGTTTTATCATAACGCTTCACCATCTGGTCGAAAATGCGATAGGTCGTAATGCCCCAATCGTCAGTTTGATAGCCACTCCAATCCGTCCGTGCCTGAAGTTCATTGCCGAGACTCCACATAATGACGGAAGGATGATTACGGTCACGTTTGATGTACTCCTGCATCAATTCTGGCCATATTTGCATGAAGGGTTTACGACCTCCCCAATATTCCTTGTCTGACCACTTATCAATCAGTTCATCCACCACAAGCATACCAAGACGGTCACAAATACGGTAAAGGTCCTCTGAATAAGGATTGTGCGAACAGCGAATCACATTGTAGCCAAAGGCTTTCATCATACGCAGCTGGCGTTCAACCGCCGTTTCAAAAGCAGCCACACCCACAGCACCAAGGTCATGATGATTGGCAATACCTGTAAGGAACACTTTCTTACCATTGAGTTTAAAGCCAAACTCAGGAGAATATTCAATCGTACGGAAACCAAAGCTATCGGCCACAGAGTCAATGACAACACTATCCTCTTGCAAGAGAGCTTCGACCGTATATAAATTCGGTGAATCCAAATCCCATAGAGTCGGGTTCTGCACCGTCATGGAAGGGAGCATCACCTCTGTGTTGTTTTGAATGGTATGGTCAGGCATACCCTTTTGGGCTGTTGCGACCACATGTCCCTGAGCATCCTTTACACGTACAAATATATTGATATTGTGTTTCTGCCAACCAATCACCTGCACTTGTACGTTTACTTTTTCTCCCTCAGTGGTTACATACAATCCATGACGAGCGATTCGGGTCTGATTGCCCACCTTCAACCACACATTGCGATATATTCCACCACCTGTGTACCAACGACCTCCATTTACAGGCCCTGTGCTCGAATAGACCGCCACCACATTTTCTTCACCATACTTGACTGCTTTAGTAATATCAGCCTCGTAACCAAGGTAGCCATATTCATTGCTGGCCACTTTTTTACCGTTCACATACACGTCACTGACATACATCACACCTTCAAAGTCAAGGATGATACGACGTCCCTTCCATGCTTCTGGAATCGCGAACGACTTGCGATACCAGCCCTCACACATCGGTTTGAAGCCACGTCCTCTATTCTCCTTCTCATCCCAAGGCTGTTCAAATTGATAATCATGGGGCAAATCCAATATTCTCCATGCACTATCATCACAATCGGCTCGTTCAGCTCCTTTGGAATTACCCAACTGGAATTTCCAATCGAAGTTGAACAATGATTTCTGATCATTCACAAACTCACTCAGAGGCGCATTCCCATTTCCTTTTGTGTTATTCTGTGCAATGTCTTGTGCCGACATTGAGAACATGCACAGCCATGAGAACACCAATAAAGATAACAGTTTCTTTTTCATGTCTTCTCTTTCTCTTTAATTATCCACTTTTCCTTGAGGTATCAAATATTTCTCTCCCGTTTCCTCAACAATCTTCTTGCGGAACGCTTCTGGATAACCAGGACGTTCGGGCGGTACGGGAAGACCGTTGGGAGTCTTCTTGAACGAATCAAACATCTTGTCTTCGTCGAATTCGGTCTCTTTTCTCGCCATATCCAAATGCTTCACCACCAGAAACTCGAAGAGATGTCTCCAAGTATCCATCATCTTGAGCGCATTGTATCGCGTGATTTCGTTGAGCCTCCCTATCAACCGTTCCCGTCCCTCGTCGGCCAGCAGCTTCACCATAGCCCGATCCACCTCAGCAGCTTCAGGACTGTCAAACTCTTCCTCCAGGTGGTCACGTTGCTTCAGCACATCGGGGAACATCTTCTTGTAATAAGGATAGACCATGTTCGCCACCGCGTTCTGCACCCAGAAAGCGCTGTACCACGAGAAGGTGACCTCGTCCTGCACGTCCGGAACTTTCTGGAAGCATGGAGGCATCTCCGTGATGCCACAATAAAGCGGAACGAATGGTGCCATGTTGGGGTCATCGTTCGTTA
>JAGAAZ010000038.1 GCA_017614895.1 Bacteroidaceae bacterium
AAAAAAATGTAAAAAAAATGATGTCAACATTGATTTTTTTGCATTTTTTAACCATTTTGACCTCTAAAAGCCTCATTTTAAGGGTTTAAAAGAAGTCATTCAGAGTTTTATCCTCAATAATTGTATAAATTAATTTGCCGTCAGGAGTCCTTGCTGGGGTCTTTGTGGAGAATAGATCCTGTAAAAGGTGCTCCATTTCTACCGTTGAAAGCACTTGGCCATAGACAATGGCAGCGTTTTCAGCCATCGTTAGTGCCAAAGCCTCCTGAGCATCCCGACGAATATCATTGGTTTTCTCCTTGGCTGATACAATCATATCATGGAGTAAGGCACTGATATCAATGCCTTCCAATCCCGTTGGGATTCCATTGACAGAATAGGAACCTCCACCAAGGTTAGACAAGTCAAAGCCTAAACTGCTTATATCATCCATCAAATCCTCCAATACAATACAGTCATCCTTCTCGAACTGCACTACGATGGGAAAGAGTTCCTTCTGCGACGGGCGGTTACCAGAATTGATGCACTGCATGTTCTGGTCAAACAACACACGTACATGAGCACGATGCTGATTCACCACCATAATGCCATGGGTACAGGGAAGAATGATGTATCGTCCCTTGTATTGGAACTTCTGTACAGAAACATCGAAAGGCATGGATGATGCACCTTTCTCCACTGTGATTTCGTTCCAGATTGATCCTTGAAGGTTTACTTCCTCTGGGATGTCAGTTCCTTCCCACACATCTGTTCCATTCAATACGCCTGCTCCTTTTAACGCCCCCCCATCAAACAGATTTCCGTCCAGACCTACGGAAGAAGGTAATACGTGCTCCTCTGTTCCTTGTTCATCATTCTGCAATCCATGCGTCGAATATTTGCCGTACAACTTCTCCCAACCATTCGAACGGGAATAAGGCTGAGCATTTTCACTCTTAAATGGATTATAGGTCGAGGGTGCCAACTTGGGTTGATGCGGAATGGATGTCATCGTTCCCATCACAGGGATGTCGGGTTTGCCTTCCACATCGAAGTCGATCATGGGCACATTGCAAAATCGTCCAATCGTTTCCCTCACTGCCGCAGAGAGTACTTGCCAGATAGGTTGCTCATTGTCGAACTTGATTTCCGTCTTTGTCGGATGCACATTCACATCGATAGACGATGCGTCCACAGCAAAGTAGATGAAGTAAGATACATGCTCGCCCACAGGCATCAAGTTCTCATACGCCTTCATCACAGCACTATGGAAATATGGATGGCGCATATATCTTCCGTTCACGAAGAAATACTGATGAGCGCCCTTCTTTTTCGAGGATTCTGGTTTCCCCACATATCCCGAGATGCTCACCAAAGAAGTCTCCACCTCAATCGGTAGCAAGTCCGCATTGATTTTCTTGCCGAACACATCGATGATTCTTTGTCTGACGGATGCCCCAGGAAGATTGTACATCTCCACCCCATTATTATATAATGTGAAAGATATTTCGGGATGCACCAGGACGATGCGCTGAAAGTCTGCCACCACATTCGTCAGTTCCGTCTGGTTTGATTTCAGGAACTTTCGTCTTGCCGGCACATTATAAAACAAATTCTGCACAGAGAAGTTACTGCCTGCTGGACATGCCACAGGCTCCTGCTTCTCTATCTTCGAACCTGAAATCTGAATCATCGTGCCCAACTCATCTTCCTTACGCCTTGTCTTCAGTTCCACTTGAGCCACAGCAGCGATGCTCGCCAACGCTTCTCCTCTGAAACCCATGGTGGTCAGATTGAACAAATCCGATGCTTTCTGAATCTTCGATGTGGCATGACGCTCAAACGAGAGTCGGGCATCTGTTTCCGACATACCCTTGCCGTCATCTATCACCTGCACATTCGTCTTGCCGCCATCCGTCACCAGCACCTTCACGTTCTTGGCACCAGCATCAATCGAGTTCTCCACCATCTCCTTGATGATGGAAGAGGGACGTTGAACCACTTCGCCAGCAGCAATCTGGTTGGCGACAGAATCAGGTAGAAGATGAATGATATCGTTCACAATGAGGTCTGTTTAATCATTAAAAAGTAAGACTGCCCGTATATAAATAGCGCATCAGAAGCAGCAAGAGCACGATGGCGACAATCAGCACACCATACGAGAGCGGCTTCCTGCCACTTTCCTTCCGACGCTTCAGGTGCTTCGTAGCCTGCACAAACTTCCCACGGATGTCCTCTGGAGAGAATTCCTTCGGAGGGAGCAAACCCAATTCTCGCTTTGCCCGCTCGTCTATCTCCTTCAGCTTTTCCTTCCGAGGGTCATAGTAGATGTAGTTATGATGAAAACCTCTTGGTTTCCGTGTCGTGAACAGTCCCATACATTATATATATATAATATGTGTAATTACAAGTTCTCCAAATGCTGCTTCGGCACCACCTTCCGCTCCGTCTTCTTCAGCTCCTGTTCCTTCTTCTTGCTTCGCCATCCAAAGATATCATCCTTATTCTTCGGACGGATGTAGTCAAACCAGGCGAATCCCGTCAGATACCGCTTGTCCTCCGGAATGGCGAACGGTGGGTACATCACTCCCGACGGCGTGGACATCCAAATCTTGTTCACCTTCTTGTTCTTCATGAAGAGGTTCAGTTCCGAGGTTTCCGTATAGTTCATGCCGATGCGGGCACCGTCATCCTCCTCCATGAAATAGACCACATACACGTTGCCCTTCGCATTGTTATGCTCTATCACTCCATCCACAAAGTAGCAGAACATCTCCTTCGCCGCCACCTGATTGTACGACACCGAGTCCACCTGCTCTATCGTCATCGCCTGGTTGATGATGTGAATCCATTCCACCGTGCTGTCATTGTTATACACACGGATTTCTTCGCCAAACACCTGCTGACCTTCATTCCAGAGGATGGGCTGACCATACAGATACGTGCAGGAATCCTTCTCATGCGACACCAACGAGTCGCACACACCCTGAAAGTCCCTCCTGTACATTCTCATTTTATGATAAGCGAACAGATCCCGATACACCGAGTCCGTCTTCTGGTTATAGGTCACCATCCTCAGCGTGTCGCCATGCACATACAGCGTATCCTGCTCCGAAAATTCATAGCATACCGCACTGTCGGTCGCCAGCGCGATGCCCGTCTGATCCTCATAGCGGCAGTAGTTGCCCGTCAGCATGCACTTGTTCTCCACGTCGATCAGCACCACATCGCCGAACGCCTCACTCACGCCCGTCGCATCGTCGAATGCCAAGCTGTCACCCACGATGTCACGCATATCCTTATACACATGCGACCTGTCCATCAGATTCGCCTCTCCCGTCTGCGTGTTGTAGTCACCACGCAAAGCATACACGAACGTGCTGTCCGACGAGATGATGTTCGTCTCCGACACAATCCTGGCAATCTTCGTGTTGGCATAGTAGTACAGTTCGTTCGTCTTCAGGTCAAACTTCGGATTCTCCAGCACCACATTGTCCTTGAAGATTGCTTCGTTCAAGGCAGGTGTGTATTGTCCGTAGTCAGAGTTCAGCACATTATCACCGTCATACAATGTTCCATGACGTGGGTAGAAGCCCACACCCTCCAGGCGGTCATAGTCAATGATGTCCGTCACCAGCTTGGTCTTCCGATGGGTCAGCACCGCCCTACCCTGTGCATGAGCCTGCATCATCGGGCCGTTATACAACAGCGTGTCGCTCGTCAGGGTCAGCGTGTCGCCCTGCACCATCTTCACGTGGCCATAGGCATTGAACGTGTTGTCGTCCTTATAGAACCTCGCGCTGTCACAATCCAGATACATGCCATCGTGGTACAGCTTCACGTGTCCCACCAGCACATCGGCACGAGGATCCATATAGTTCTTGTACAGCACATCGCTATGAATCAGCTTCACCTCCTCGCTCGACTGCTTCCGAGGTTTGTTGTCGGGACGCGAAGCAGAAAGCATACAAAACACTGATAGACACATCGTGCCTATCAATATCCTTGCTCCTATGTTGTCATGCTTTCCCATCGCCTACATCTTACATCTTACATCTCACCTCTTACCTCTCACTTAATCCACCCTGGATACTGGAACTCGCAGTTCTGCCAGTCCTCATTGATATGGATGTAGGTCGTCTGCTGCTTCTCGCGAATCCACTGCTCCAGCTTCTCATCGCACAGCTTGTTCATCACCACATTCTGCAGAGCCTGATAGTCCTCAGCCATCGTGGCGCGATGTCCGTTAACACGGCTCTTCAACTTCACGACAGCCACAACCTCCTTGCCCTTCTTGTTCACCATGATGAAAGGCTGGGATATCTCACCCACCTTCATGCCAGCCACAGCGCGAGCTACCTCGGTGGGCAGGTCTTTCATCTCAAACTTCGACGAGCCCGTGACCTCGTCGAACAGCAGACCGTAGTTGTTGCGCGTGTCCTTGTCATACGACACCAGCGACACACACTCGTCAAACGTATAGAGTCCCTTGTTGATTTCCGCCGTGATGGAATCCAGGTCGTTCACACACTGCTGCAGTGCCTCCGTCGATACACGGGGTTTGCGCAGGATGTGGCGGCAGTTGACCAGGTCGCCGCGCTTCTCAATCAGCTGGATGATGTGGAAGCCATACTCCGTCTCCACAATCTTCGACACAGCCTTCGGATCTGTCAGGTTGAATGCCACATTCGCAAACTCTGGCACCCACGAGCCACGGCCTGTGAAGCCCAGCTCACCACCCTGCTGCGCCGACAGCTTGTCCTCCGAATACAGCAGCGCCAAGGTTGAGAACTGCGCACTGCCGCTGTTGATTCTATCCGTATAGCTGCGGAGCTCGTCCTTCACACGTTCAATCTCCTCCATCGGGATGACAGGCTCACGGGTGATGATCTGACACTCCACCTTCGTGGGGATGAACGGGATGCTGTCCTCCGGCATATCCTTAAAGTAGCGACGCACCTGAGCCGGCGTCACCTTGATGTTCTCCACCAGATTCGCCTGCACCTCTTCCACCATCGCCTGATCCCTGTACGAGTTGTACATCTGTTCGCGAATCTGCGACATGCTCTTCTTCGCATACTCCTCCAGCTTCTCCCTCGAGCCGAACTCCTCCAGGATGAGGGCATTCAGCTTCAGGTCCACCTTCTGGAAGATCTGCGAGTCCGACACCTCGATCGAGTCGATGGCAGCCTGATGCAGAAACAGCTTCTGCACCGCCAACTGCTCAGGGATGACACAATACGGATCGCCCTCGAAGCGCTGTCCCATCTGCAGGAACTCCACGCGGGCATTCTCCACGTCCGACCTCAAGATAGCCTCGTCACCCACAATCCACACCACCTCGTCAATCACATTCTTCTTCTCCTGTGCCGAAGCCATCAGCGAGCAGGCGGCAAACAAACCTATGAATATATTCCGAACCATTTCCAATGATCTATTAACTTTCAACTATCAACTGTCAACTGTCAACTATCAACTGTCAACTATCAACTGTCAACTGTCCACTAATTCCCCACCGTCTTCACCACATCTTCATACACCTCCACAGGGTACTTCTCCCTCAGCTTCTCCACGTAGAGCCTCGTCTGCTCGTCCTGGTAACCAACCAGCACCTCGCCCTTCACGTCCTTCGCCGAACGCGGAGCCTTCACCTTCTTGCCCCACACGTCCGTCTCCGGATAGCCCGACATCGGCTTCAGGTCCACATTCTGACCGAAGATGAACTTATCGACATTCTGGTTGTCGCCCTGCTTGAAGATGCCACGCTCCACACGCACCACCTTCACCGAGTCATTGTTCAGCGACACCGCCTTCTTCGCCAGGTCCTCCTCAGCCACACCCTTCAGCAGCTTCTTCACCTTCGCCATCGTGGCAGCATCCTTCGTATGAATCACGATGCCCACAAATCGGGGTTCATCCCAGGCAAACATCTTCTTGCGCGCCTTGAAGTAAGCCTCCTGACCAGCCGTATCCTCCTGAGCCTTGTCCCACACATCCTTCTTCATCAACTCATACATCAGCGTGCCTTCATAGTACTCCTGCGACAGGTTCCTCACCTCCGCATCCTTCTCCATCATCCCCCTGTGCAGCTCGTCCACCAGCTCAGCACGCGTGATGTTCCTTTCGTTCGCCACCGAATCCAGATAGGCATTCGCCGAAGCCTCCTTGATGCCACGCTGCTCCAGGAACTTGATGATATTGTCGTGATGGAACTCATACGATTCAAACGGATGACGGTCCTCGATGTAGATGATGTGCCAGCCCACCGTCGTCTTCACCGGCTGCGACATCTCGCCAGCCTTCAGCGCAAAGGCAGCCTTCTCGAAATCAGGAATCATCATGCCCTTGCCGAACTGACCCAGCTGACCGCCACGCTGCGCCGAACCCTTGTCGTCGCTCTTCTCCTTCGCCAGCTCCGCAAACTTCTCCGGCAACTGCTCCTTCGGCACCGCCTTCAGCACGTCGTAGATGCTGTCGATCCTCACCTTCGCCTGAGCCTGCTGCTCCGCCGTCGCGTCCTGACGCATCAGCACCAGGATGTGGCTACCCGTCAGCAGGTCCTCACCCTCAAATCGGGCAGCCGTCTGCTCATACGTCTGGCGAGCCTCACGCTCGATGAAGTCGTTGTCCACAATCGTCGGCACCACCATCTGCTCCTTATAGCTGTCCAGATCCTTGCGCACCGCAGCCAGCGTGTCGAGGCGCTGGCTCTCCGCCTCAGCCACCTTCAGCTTGAAGTCCACATACAGCGGCACATACTCCATCACCGACTTCTTGTCGATCACCCCGTCGGAATTATTCTTCTTGAACGAATACTCGAACTCACTCTTCGTGATGTTCTTCCCATTGATCTTCATGATAACGGGGTCTGCCGTCTGTGCCACAGCCGACAACCCCATCATCAGAGAAGCTCCAAAAATAGCTATCTTTTTCATTGTTACCTTTGCAATATATTACTAATTTGAGTGCAAAGGTACGAATAAGCGAGCACAATACAAAGTAAAAAACATTTTTTCACTATTATCGTCGGCTCTCAACGCTCATTTATCATTGAGCGCAGGTTTAATCGCCGTCAGGGTCGTCCACCAGCGTGCCGCCACCGCCAGAGTTGCCGCCAGAGTTGCCGCCGTTGCCAGAGCCGTCCACACGCATCACCTTGGCCTTCTCCACCACGCCCTTTCTCTGCACGCTGGCACCCATCGACAAGAGCAGGTCGGTGAACTTCTGCTGGCAATCCGCACGGGCTCTCACCGTCACGCCAGCCCTGGTCACCAGGTCGCCGGCATTCTCCACGGTCAGCTCCGTCACTTCGGGATCGAGCTCCTGGGCACGGGCAAGGTTGATGTTGCCGCCCTTCACGTGGATGTCGGGATAGATTCTCATCGCCACGTCGTTGCCGTTCTTCAGCTGCACGGCAAATCCCATGCTCATCAGCTGGGCGGCAGCCTTGCAGAAGTTCTCCAGCACCGCCTTCGCCACCTGTTCGGGGATGAGCGGATTCTCATGATTGATTTCTCTTGCCAGAGCCTGCTCGTCGCAAGTCAGCAGCTCCTCATTCGCGGTGATGGTTTTCTGGTCAACGCCCAGAGCCTCGTTGCCATTGTTCAGACAAACGTTATACTGAATCATTTTTCCATATCGATCGCCTATACATCGAGAGGTTTTAGGTCTGTAATTCTGTATGCTCAAACGGCTTCCTCGGTAGGGTTTCCACCCCCTATACTATCGGGGTTGGCAATCCGGATACTATCGGGGTTGGTGACCCGAATAGTATAGGGGGTGCAGACCCCACTCTGGCCGCCGCTCAGAGACCGTTATTTAGCCTCTTTCGAATTGAAGAAGGCGGTCTGCAGCTTCTGCAGGGCCTGCATGAGCTGGCGCACGGTGATGATGCTCTGCTGCATGGGCTCGGCGGAGTGGTCGATGATGTTGAGACCATACTCCACAGACTCCTTGTCGAGCATGTCGTAGAGCGTCACATAGTCCGTCTCGTCGGCGAACTTCAGCGCTGGGGATGCCCACCAGTCAACACCGATCTTGGTGGTCTGCATCTTCATCGGGATGGTCTGGCTCACGCCTTTGCAGGTCATCGAGCCGCTGATGTACTTGTTCAGCTGGCTGACGTAGCCGTCGATAGTCGCCTGGTCGGCATAGCTGCGGCGTGCGCTGGCCATCTCGTCCTGAATCTCCAGCACCTTCTCGCAGTCGGTGACCTTCAGCTTGGTGGTCAGGTCGTCGAGCAGGGTGATCTCCATGTTGTCGATGCTGTTGCCCAGCATGATGGCCTGCATGATGTCCATGATGCTGTTGGTGCTGATCAGCCCAGAGAGGTCGGTCAGGCCGTTGGAGTTGGTCAGTTCAGCCGTCAGGCCAATCACCTTTTTGCTGTTGTGGGTGTAGTCGAACGTCATGCCCGACTTGTGGGTCGTGGGGTTCTGGCCAATGTTGAACACCATCTCGACGTCATCGCCGGGGATGGAGGACTTGAATGTGCCCTTCAGGTTCCAGGCGTCCTTCTTGATGTCGGCAGCATCGGCAGGCAGGTCCGGGTCGTCATACTCAGCCCTGTTGACGGTCAAATCGGTTGTGACTGTCATGGCTGCCACCCACTTGCCGTCCTGCTTGGTGCTGAACGTGAAGTCGTAATGCTGAGGGATTTTGACAACAACGCCCACGGAGTCGTTGCTCATGCGCTCGCTTAATAGTTCGTACTCCTCGCCGCTGCCTACGATGCTGACTTGCATGGCGTACTCGGGCCTGTACGGATCGGTGAGGTCCACAACAAGTCCGTCCTCCGTGTTGGGCGTCACGTCGAAGCCCGTCTCAGTGGCGGTGAAGATGTAGTCGAAGTCAGCCAGATTGACGATGGCAGCATACTTCTTGCCCGTCTTCTCGACAACCTCTGCGGGCAGGGGCGCAATCGACTTCTGGATTTCCTGTCCGAAAGTACGGCTTAAAGTCTTGTCGAAATCGTCGCTGAGCAGCACGTACTGGTTGAAGTAGATGTTAAAGTAGTTCACCGAGTTCCACGTCGAGAAGTTCAGGTTCTCTGCCACCTCCTTCAGGTTCTGGCGGGTGTGGGCAACGAACTCCTGACGGTTCGCACCGCCCTTCTTCTCCTCAGAAGAGGAAGAGTCGTCGTCGTTAGAACATGAGGTAAACACCGCTGAGCCGCAGATAAGGATGGCGGCCATCATCCCAAAGAAATGCTTTTTCATTGTGTTGTTAGTGTTAGATTGTTAATAAATAAAGTTGATTTAAGATGTCAAGTCATGGTCATAAAACAAACAGGCTCCCC
>JAGAAZ010000006.1 GCA_017614895.1 Bacteroidaceae bacterium
AGAAGAGGATTCTCTCACGGCAAAACACGACTCTACGGAGTCAAAAAGATTGAACAAAGGTTCAATTCTCTAAAACCAACTTCGTGCTAAGGCACGAAAAAAGGGGCATCTCCACGAAGAGGTGCCCCCTTTTTATCTTTACTGTTTATTTACGTTGAATGATGCGATTGGTTACACGCTCAGCAGAAATAATCGTGCCATCCTCCCCCACAATATCCACGTTCCACACATGGGTGCTCTTGCCAGCATAGATGAGCTTTGCTTTGCCAAAGACTTTGCCCTCAGTAGCAGACATCGCCACGTGACTTGCATTCACCTCTGTGCCACAAACGGCAAGGGATTCATCATAATTGGTCAGATGGAGCGAACCCACACCTGCGATGGTTTCTGCCAATGTGAGCGAAGCACCTCCATGTAACACTCCCAAATATTGACGCGTCTGAGGAGAAATGGGCATCTCAGCTACTGCGAACTCATCTTCTGTAGGCACAAAACGAATCCCTAAGGTTTCAATGATGGTACCTTTTAAACGAGTTTGAAGAAAATCGCATTCTTGTTGCGTCAACATCTTGCTGCGTCTATCTTACTTGGAGAACTCCTGATAAATCTTGTTGGCAATCTCCTGCATCTCCTCGCTTGAAAAGCCAAGCTTGGGGTTGGCGAAGTTCATGTCCTTCTCACTCTGCATTGGAATGAGGTGGATGTGTGCATGAGGCACTTCAAGACCCAGCACAGCCTGACCCACTTTCACGCAGGGGAAAGCAGCCTTGATGGCTACTGCCACCTTCTTGGCAAAAACCTCAAAACGTGCCAATTCATCATCTTCCATATCGAAGATGTAATCAACTTCACGACGTGGGATGACCAACGTGTGGCCTTTTACGAGGGGATTAATGTCGAGGAATGCGTAAAACTCATCGTTCTCAGCACACTTATAGGAAGGAATCTCCCCTGCTGCAATCTTAGCAAAAATACCCATAATTATCCAAAGCTGATGTTCATGATTTCGAACTTCATCACACCACGTGGTACAGTAACCTCAGCTACATCGCCCACCTTCTTGCCAAGAAGACCCTGTGCAATAGGAGTCTTAATGGAAATCTTGTTCTCACGCAGATTTGCCTCACCCTCGCTGACGATGGTATAAGTGAGTTTCATGCCGTTATCCACATTCTTCAGTTCCACCTTTGAAAGAATCTGAACTTCGTCCTTCTTCGTCAGTTTCGAAGGGTCAAGAATCTTCGTATCAGCGAGAACTGCCTTCAATTCGGCAATCTTTGTTTCCAATTTTCCCTGCGCCTCTTTGGCTGCATCATACTCTGCATTTTCTGAGAGGTCGCCTTTCTCGCGAGCCTCAGCAATCTGGCGGATCACCTCTGGGCGCTCCACTTCTTCCAGTTGCTTGATTTGGGCACGTAATTTATCGTAGCCCTCTTGTGACATATAAGCCATGATATTTCTGTTTTGGTTTAGTCGTTATTAGAATCTCTTTTTTAAGTACGAAAAGAAAAAGAATCCCGACACTCTTCATGTCGGAACCCTTCCAATCTTTTTCCGCTGCAAAGGTACAGCTTTTCCTCTATTCTACCAAATTTTTCTCCAAAATTCTTAAAAACTAAGCGCAAAACCACCTAAGAAGTTGGCTCCGATATTGCGATAGCCGTAAAAACGGTCGTAGTTCTGATTCAGCAGATTGTCTCCCTTTACAAAGAGGGTGAGTGGTTGTTTGATAGGCAATGTATAGCGAAGACTGGCACCAAAGTTAACCACATCTGGACGCTTGTATTGAGGATCTGCAGGAGTGCCTAAATCCTCCTGATAGAAGGTTTTATATTGCCAATCAAGACCCAAATAGAAGTCTTTCATCAGTTTCACATCAGCCTTCCAATCCATGGAGAAGATAGGGGTGGAATAGTTGCCCTTCACCCATTTGTTTGCTTCCTCGTCCTTCCAACGCTCGATGCAGAGCTGGTGCGTGGCTTCCAGTTTCAAGATGTCTTCGAAAGCGTAGGAGAAGTCGGCATCAATCATGAAATCACGGCACTTGTAGAACTCAACTAAACACACCTGATGTCCCCATGTGTCGAAATCCAACCATTCTGTCGCCAATTCGTTCTTTCCTTGCTCATACGTAGCACTGACTTGACCATTAAGACCATAGAAATCTTTGAATCTGTAGCCAATGCTTGTTTCCACTTGATAGAAGGCGGATTCCATCTTCAATTTCTCACCAGGCAAACCAGCCAACATGGCGAAGTAAGGATGTTCTGCAGAGAAGGCGCGGAAGGTGTTGTCTTCCTCTCCGCTTGTTACTTCCACAAATACATCGCTCTTAGGGTCAAGATGATAGGTAAATGATACATCAGGTGCCACATTTCCCTTGGTGCTGGCGAACAAGCCCAATTGCAAGTCCATCAAATCTGAACTATAGGTATAATGTGGGGTGAAACGTAGGCGTGAAATGCCTTTCAGTTCGTCATTCCCATAGGCAGAATGGAAGGCATTGATGCCCAAACCCACACCATGCTCATCGCTAAACTGGTAGGCAGCATCAGCATCAGCATGCAGCAAGGTCTCGCCCAACTTGTCAGCAAGTGTGGTACGGTAGTTCTGGCTGAAGAAATCAATACCAGCAGTGGCGTTAATGCTGAAATCACCCACTTCGTAAGGGGTGAAGCCCACAACGGCATTCGCCAATACGTCGTGTTGCTTGTCTGTGGAGCCCGTAGCGCTCGTGTACATATAATTATATAGGCGGTTCTCGAAAGCACCCTTCACAAAAAGATCTACCCCATTGTCGAAACGGTGATTGTACTTTAAAGCTGAACGGTTCTGATAGTCACGACTCTTCCAAGTTGTTGGATAAAAGAACTCATTTTTTCGTGCTTTCCCATTGAAACCATTCAATGATAGATCCATCGTCAAGGCATCGTTGTCAGTCAAATCGAACTGATATACAGCCTGTCCATCCAACTTACCCAGCACACCACCAGCCAAATGAATGTAACCTTTCTTATTGCCCTTCCAAACGGCTTCGCTCTCGTAGTCGCCCAATGGTTCTGGCACATAATTGCTCAGAGGTTGACCCTCCACAGCATATTGCATTGTGTAGTGTGTCACCTTCGTCTCTGCAGCTTGGGTCTTCACATCCACCTTCTTGGCGTCAGTTACTACAGGCTTCACCTCGTTGGTCACCTCCACAGTGTTATTCAGTTGTGCCATCACAGCAAGGCAAGTGAAAAGCGAAAAATGAAAAGTGAAAAATCTAAGTATCATATTTCTTCTATGCTCTAAATTCTATATTCTAACTTCATACCTCACACCTCTTACCTCACACCTCACTCTACTCCAACCTCAACCTTTCTTCTATCAATGTCTGCACATCATCATTCTCCTTATAGTTGGCCTTCAGCGATTCCAACGTCTGCTTCGCTTCTACGAGACGTCCTTCGGCTCTGTATATGTCACTCATCAGGATGAAAGCCTTGGCCAACCAATATGGTTTGCCGATACCCTCATCAATTGCCTTGTTCAGCACTTGTTCGGCTTGCTGGTATTGCCCTGCGTTGTATAAGTTCTGTGCAGCCACCACAGGAGCTTTGGCCGCCTCGTTAGCAATCGAATCCTGAGCTGCTGCAATGGAATCCTGAATGGCAATGTTGGTAGCCATGTTCACGATTTCTTCGCGAGCCTTCTGGGCATATTCGCTTTGAGGGAAACGACGAGAGATAGATGAAAATATCGCTGAAGCCTCATCTTCCTTGCCTGAAAGCACATAGGCACGCCCTTGTTCATAAAGGGCTTTGGCAGTCAGACTCGAACCTGGGTACTCAGCCAGCATTTGCTCAATCATCTGAATCTTCTTGTCATAATTGTCGTTCAAACCCTCGATGTAGGCTTGTTGCAACATAGAATAGTCCCCCAATCCGTAATAGGTTTTCTTGGCTAACTCGTAGTTTGCGTTGGATTCTCCATAGTTGCGCATATTCAAATAGCAGTCACCGATGCGGTTATAGGCATCAGCCTTCATCGACTTCACTGTTGAGGTGTTGTCGGACATTGCTGTAATCTTCTGGAATTGCTCAATGGCGGCATTGTACTTCTGCTGCTTGAACTGTGCATAACCCAAGGTATAAAGAGCGTAGTCGTTGTTCTTCAGTTTTCGGTTGGGAGTTTGCTGTCCCAAATTGAGTGCTGTGGTCAGGTCGTTAGCAGCCTGTGCATAATTGCCCAATTGATAGTCGCAATCACCCTTGATGTAGTATGATTCTGCGTATGCCTCTATATCTTGCTTGCCCAGCGCTACAGCTTGAGTCGCATAAGTGAGGGCATCTTGCAGGTGCTTCATGTTCAGTTCCTGGAAAGCAAGATTGTACAGCACTTTCTGCTTGTCAGCTTGTGTATCAGAATTGGGCGTCTGCACCTTGTTGATGGCACTAAGCGCCTTCGAGTAGTCCTTCTTCTGCATATATACCTCCGTCAAGCATTGGGAAACGGAAGTGGCATATTTCGATGTGGGAAATTCCTTCAGAAACTGCTCCATCACCGACACCGTGGTGGCAGCACTCTGTTCATGTAGGGTTAAGGCATAATCATAAAGGGCTTGTTCACGGAGTGCTGGATTTTGATTCATCTGCGAAGCATTGAGAAAAGCCTTTTGTGCCTCCGACTTCTTATTGAGTTGCAAGGCAGCGATACCAGCGTGCAACCAAGCGTTCTGCGCCATCTCGTCCTGATCGATGCTGGCTGATTCCACCAACGTGTTGTAGGCGGCATCGAATCTGCCCATATTATAATAACACATACCCAGCTTGTACTGCGATGTGCGCGTCTTCTCCCCTGCCTCCAGATAGCCCAAAGCCTTTTCATAATTCCCTTCATCATAAAGTTTGTCACCTGCCAAACGATAGATCACATTCTGGTAGGCGTATGCCTCATCGCTCAAACCTGTTAACGGATAAGGTAGTGGTGTTTCAATAGAAATTCCTTTTGCCTCATCCTCGAAGAACGATTCCAGTGCCTCGTCAAAACGCTGCTCCTTCACCAATAAATTACGTCTGAATACGCGCAAGACCTCTGCATACTGCGAAAGCGGATTCTCTTCTGTCCATTCTCCCAAACGGTCTGCTGTGGCAGGTGCCCCCAACACATAATCACACACCAACGAGAGAGCTTGCGCTTCCTCGTAGCCCTTCTCCCCTTCGTCTGCGTTATCTAAGAAACGCTCAAACTGCTGTCTTGCACCTTGATAGTGACCATCTGCCACCATCTTTACTGCCGTCTGCTGTGCCTGCATGCACAATGCCATACCAGCCACCAGCCACGACAACAACATTCTTTTTTTCCTCATTTTCTTTCTCAATTTATCAAGGTTCTTGGAGATGATGCCCCAAGTCCATTAGAATTTCGTTGCAAAGATAAAAAAATTTCTTCTATAATTCTCAATATTAACAATATATAACATGATTTAAGTGCCGGGGTTCATAAAAGGAAAGAAAGATGAGAGGAAGTCAAGGGTAGGTAAAAAGAAAGGGGATGCCATTGCATCCCCTTCATTGTTTGAAACAAAAAGATTAGTTGATAGCGCTGTCGAGGTCAGAACCAGCCTTGAACTTAGCCACCTTCTTTGCAGCGATAGAGATAGGCTGCTTGTTTGATGGGTTGATGCCCTGACGAGCTGGACGCTCTGCAACAGCGAATGTGCCGAAACCAACAAGTGAAACCTTTTCACCGCCCTTGAGAGCTTCTACAATAGCCTCAACACAAGCGTCGAGCGCCTTCTTTGAATCAGCCTTGCTCAGACCTGCCTTTGCAGCGATAGAGCTAACGAGTTCTGTCTTGTTCATAAGTGTAATTAATTTAGGTTTTATAAAATAAAGTTGTATTGGGTAATAAAATTCACACGGAATTCTTGCCTTCTCGGTTAGTCTGGAGGGTTTTCCAGTCAAAACTTCGTTGCAAATATATGAGATAAATTTTCGCGAACAAACAATTTTCACAAAAAAATGTTGAAAAAAGCAAAAAAAACTTTGTTTTTCAGGCTTTTTGCCCTTTAATAGGAAGAAAAACTCTAATTTTGCACCCGAAATAAAAAGTGAGATTGTATGAGAATGACTCCTGCCGTCAAGGTAATCTTGATTATCAATATTGTATTGTATATTTTGGCTTATTGGGTGACTCCCATTGTTCCGTTGGATGGGCATGGCGATTGGTTCCTGAACTTTAATGCTTTACATCCGATAGGAAGCAAAGGCTTTGCCATCTATCAGTACCTTACTTATATGTTCATGCATGGAGGATGGTGGCATCTGTTCTTCAACATGTGGTCGCTGATGATTTTTGGCAATGCTGTTGAGCAGCAAATCGGCACGAAACGTTTCTGGATTTATTACCTGCTTTGTGGTGTGGGCGCCGCATTAGTGAATCAACTAATCACATGGATGGGCATCATCAATCCTGCGCAGTTGGTGGGGGCGTCGGGTGCCATTTATGGTGTGATGGCTGCTGCGGCATTTTTCTTCCCGAATGCCAAACTTTTCATCATCCCCATTCCATTCCCCATCAAGCTAAAGTATCTGGTAGGATTCTACACCTTAGTGGAGATGTATATGGGTATCACATCCATTGACGGTGTGGCACACTTCGCTCATTTGGGCGGCATTCTGGTGGGTGCCATCATCTTGTTCATTTGGAAAATGCAGGAAAAACAAAATGGTCAAAGGAACAATTATCATTATTCTTCTTCCACTCATGGGTCTCACTATGACAAGGAAGAGGGATTTTGGGACAAGATGAAGAAAGGGTTTGGCGGCAAACGTACTCCTAAGATGCGGGTGACGAATGTACGCGAGACGAATTATGCTGATCATCAGTATAACGAACAAAAGCGTCAAGACAATGAGGAGATAGACCGCATCTTGGACAAGATTCGTAAAAATGGCTATCAGAATTTGTCTGAAAGCGAGAAAGCAACCCTTTTCAACGCAAGCAAGAAAATGAGGGGTGAGGAATGAGGTTGTTGAAAACCATACCATTACTGATTTTCATTGCCATCAATCTATTGATGATTGTGGCAATGATTTTTTGTGTCCATACTTCTTGTCTTCCTCCTCAAGACTACCCCGAATGGTCGTATTGGGGACTGATGTTCCCTGTGTTCTTGGTGGTCAATGTGCTATTTGTGCTCTTTTGGCTGATATTCAAGTGGAAGTTAGTACTTCTCCCTTTGATTGGTATGGCTTTTTGTGCCAGCAATATCAGGGCTTACTTCCCCATCAATTTCCCGAGTGAGCCACCAACTGGCAGCATCAAAATATTGTCTTATAATGTGATGGCGTTTGGCGAAGACAAGTCAAAGCCTTGGGACGAGAACCCCATCATGAGATATCTGTTAGAAAGCGGAGCGGATATCATCTGTTTGCAAGAAGCAAGGAAAACGCTGGTGGATGAAGCGTTGGATAGCATCTCGTTGATTTATCCGTATTACTACTATCAGTTGGAAACGGACAATTATATCGCATGTTTTTCCAAGTTTCCTATTGACTCGGTAACGAAAATTGAGTACCCCACCACCACGAATCACTCCTATGCGTATGAGATGCTTGTAGGAGAGGACACATTACTGGTTATCAACAACCATCTGGAGTCTTACAAATTGAGTCCAGAAGACCGAGATGACTACAAATCCATCCTCCAGAATTACAAGCACCCCGAACAGAATGATTCGGAAACGAAATATTTAGGTTTGACAGGAAAGATTGTGGAACACGATTCCATCAGAGGGTATCAGGTGGACTCCGTAGCCGCATTTATAGTAAAAAATAAAGGAAAGCACATCGTGTCGTGTGGCGACTTAAATGCAACTCCTGTCTCGTATGTGCATCACTGTTTAACGAAATATCTGAACGATGCCTACACACGCAGTGGCAATGGACCGGGCATCAGTTTTAACAGAAGCTGGATGTACTTCCGATTGGACCACATTATGGTGAGCCCGAATGTGAAGGCTTATAGTGCAAAAGTGGACAATTCTATCAAGCATAGCGACCATTATCCTATCAGTTGTTATGTCAAATTGGAGTAAAAGTGGCGCACAAAGACCCTTCCGATGAATATTTTTATGTATTTTTCTTTCTATTTGTAAAAAAATCTCTACCTTTGCACCTTGAATCATCGTGCGTTATATATATAATATGTGTGACGCGCGAGTTTTTGAGGTCCTTTTTGGACTGAAAATGAGAGGATAAAAGCAATAACAATCAAAAATATTAAATCATTCAAAAAAATGCAAAACAAAGGATTTGTAAAGTTTTTAGCAGTGGCGTTGACCCTCATCTGCCTCTTCTACCTTTCTTTCGGCTTTGTCACCAAGTATGTGGAGGATAAGGCCGCGAAGATGGAAGAAAAGGAAGCTGAGCTTTACTTGGATTCGTTAAATTCGACTCCATTCTATTTGGGCAACTACACATTGAAGGATTGTCGTGAGACTGGTATCGGCTTGGGTCTTGACCTGAAGGGCGGTATGAACGTCATCCTCGAAGTGAGTGTACCAGATGTTGTAAAGGCGTTGGCAGACCACAAGACTGACGAAGCCTTCTTGAAATCTGTCGATGAGGCAGCCAAGGAAGCGCAAGATAGTCAGAGCGATTTCATCACACTTTTTGTCAAGGCTTATAAAAAGAACGCTCCAGGCAAGCCACTTGCGGGCATCTTCGCCACTCAGCAGTTGAAGGGCAAGGTGAACACAAACAGTAGCGATGCTGACGTGGAGAAGGTTCTTCGTGAAAGCGTTGACGAGGCAGTTGACAACTCTTTCCTCGTGCTCCGCACCCGTATTGACCGTTTTGGTGTGGTTCAGCCTAACATCCAGAAGATTGAAGGCCAGAGCGGACGCATCATGGTGGAACTTCCTGGTATCAAAGAGCCAGAGCGTGTTCGTAAACTCCTTCAGGGTAGCGCAAACCTTGAGTTCTGGGAGACTTACGATGCACCACAGGTGGCTCCTTACCTCTCACAGTTGAATGCCGCTCTCCGCAATGGTGGCACAGTGGCTAACGACTCCGTAGCAGCTGACACAACGGCTGTGGTTGAAGAGAAGGTGGCAGAAAAGGCTGACTCTGCCAAGAACGGAACCAGCGTACTGGCACAGGTGAACAAGGGCGAGGATGCTGCCAAGGCAAGCAAGGCTACAGAAGAAGCAAAGAAGGAGAATCCTCTCTTCGCCATGTTGCAGCCATCAGGCGCACAGACCAACTGTATGGTGGGTTTTGCTCAGGCTCTTGACACTGCCGAGATTAACGCTCTCCTCAGCTCTGATGTCGCTAAGCAGATTTTCCCAGCTGACCTCTCTCTCAAGTGGGGTGTGAAATCAATGGACAAGGCTGGCAAGATTTTCCAGCTCTACGCTATCCGCACAACAGGTCCTAACGGACGTGCTCCACTGGAAGGTGAAGTGGTGACAGATGCAAAGGATGAGTTTGACCAGTATGGCAACCCAATCGTAACCATGAAGATGAACACGGAAGGTGCCCGCAAGTGGGCTGCTATCACAGAAGCTAACGTGAACCACGCTGTGGCTGTCGTGCTTGATAACCTCGTATATAGCGCTCCTAACGTGATCAACAAGATTGACGGTGGCAACACCCAGATTTCTGGTAATTTCACAACAACTGAAACCAAGGACTTGGCAAACGTGCTCCAGTCAGGTAAGATGCCAGCTCCAGCCAGCATCATTCAGGAGGACATCGTAGGTCCGACCCTCGGTGCTCAGTCTATCCAGGCAGGTTTCATCTCTTGTATCGTCGCTTTCATCGTGCTGATGTTCTATATGGTTCTGATGTACGGTGTGCGTGAAGGTATGGTGGCAAACTGCGCCCTCATGCTCAACTTCTTCTTCTCATTCGGTATTCTCACTTCACTGGGTGCAGCCTTGACGATGTCTGGTATCGCTGGTATGGTGCTGACCCTCGGTATGGCTGTGGACGCTAACGTGCTCATCTAT
>JAGAAZ010000039.1 GCA_017614895.1 Bacteroidaceae bacterium
GATCAGCTGGACTGCCGGAGGCGAGGAAACCGCTTGGCAGCTCTGCGTGAACGATGACGAAGACAACCTCATCGATGTCACCGAGAATCCTTACACGCTTGAAGGCCTTACAGTATCAACAGACTACACCGTGAGACTCCGCGCCAACTGTGGCGATAACGACTACAGCAACTGGACCAACAACGTGAGCTTCACCACCCTCGAATGTGAAGAAGCCTGCGCTATCAGCTATGTGCTGACAGCTAATGCATACCAAGGCAGCTATGAATACGGATGGTACTATTCAGGTATCTACGTGTATGACGCAGATACCGATGACCAAATCGCTTTCTGGACAGTTCCAAGTGGACAAAGTGAAGTCACCGGTACACTTCCTCTTTGCAATGAAAGAAGAATTTATTTCCAATGGTACTCCTATTATTCTACTAGTAATGACAATATCCTTGTGGGTGGATACGCCATTTATGACAACAAAGGCGACTTGATTGCCGGAAACAACGGCCCGATGTCAGAAAATGTGGAATACACTATGGACTGCTCCGTGCCGAGCTGCATGTGGCCTACCAACTTGGCAGTTGAGCCTTCATACACCTCAGCAGCAATCAGCTGGGATGGCAGTGCAGAGCGTGGCTACAACGTGAAATACCGCAAAGCCCCGATCTTCTTCTATGAAGGTTTCGAATACGGTTTGGATGATCAAGGCTGGACAAGCATTGCCAACGGCGATGTGCCTTCTTCAGGAGATTTCACCAACGGATGGGCAACCTATAGTAACAAGAGCCACAGTGGAAGTAAATCAATAGCCTCGCGCAGCTGGGTTAGTGACGGTAGTGACGAGGGAGTGGCTCTCTCTGCCGACAACTATCTCATCACTCCTCAGCTTGAGATCCAAGGTACGCTGAAGTTCTGGGTAATGTGCACATATCCATCCGCAGCTGATGAATTCGAAGTGCTCCTTTCAACTACTGGCACTGAAATTAGAAACTTCAACGTAACATTGAAAGATATGACTGCAGCTACAGGCGATTGGCAAGAAGTTGTCATTGACAGAGCACTGAGTGAATATGTTGGACAAAGATGTTATATTGCCATCCACCATGTGTATAATAACGGTGAGCTTCTCCTTGTTGATGACTTCGGACTTTACGGTACTGAAGAAGATGCCGGCAGATGGGTTGAAACAACCACTGAGGTGGCATCCATCGTGATTAACGACCTTGAGATGGATTCTTGGTATGAGTACCTTGTCCAGGGTGTTTGCGATGGTGAAGAAAGTGAATGGAGAGGCGGTGAGTTCCACACCTTGAACGGCAACGTTAAGACCTTCAGCAACGACGGTTACTGGAATGTTGACGAAAACTGGTTCCCTGCAGGCGTTCCTACAGCCAACCAGACCGCTGTTATCAATGCTGAAGCCAGAATTCCTGCAGGATGCATTGCAACAGCTGCCATCACTATTGGTCAAAACGGTTCACTCGTCGTCGAAGACGGTGGGCAACTCCATAATATGGGTGATCCAGTAACTGTTACCATGGAAAAGAACATCGTTGGTTATGGTGAAGGCAATGACAATTGGTATCTGATTTCAACAAGTGTGTTTACTGATATTTCTGATGTGACAACCACTGGCATCATCAACGATGTACCAACCAACTACGACTTCTTCGAATTCGATGGCACAGCCGAAGGCGCAGAGTGGGTAAACAAGAAAGATTACGAATACTTCGACATGATCCATGGCTTTGGTTATATGTATGCCAACAAAGAGGATGTCACATTGAGATTCACTGGTGATGCTCAAACATACGCTGAAGGACCATATTGGTATGCCACAGCTTACTACCTTACTTATGACGCAGACAAACCATTCGGAACTTTGAATCTTGTCGGTAACTGCTTAACCCATGACGCACAGTTGTATCTCTATAATGATAACGGCTTATATTTAATTGCAGATTACTATAAGATGTATGAAACCGAAGAAGGTAGTAAAGTCATGTTGTCAGGTGACGAGACAATTGCACCTAATGAGGGCGTATTCATTGAGGCTACAGAGTCAGAGCAAAGATTAGTCATCGGTGCACCTGAGACCAGTAAGGGTAGTAAAGCTATGCTCAACATCGCACTGTTATCAGACAACAAGACAGTTGATATGGCCCGTGTACGCTTCGGCGAAGGCAACAACCTCACCAAGTTCCAGTTCAAAGCCGACCAGAGCAAGCTCTATATCCCACAGAACGATAAAGACTACGCAGTGGTTTACGGCGAGGCAGCAGGCGAGATGCCACTCAACTTCAAAGCTGAGAAGATTGGCAACTACACCATCAGCTTCAAGGCCATGGCAATGCAGTTCAACTATCTGCACCTCTTCGACAAGATTACAGGTACAGATGTTGACCTCAACGTCAATAACGAATACACATTCATCGGCACTCCACGCGACATGGAAGACCGCTTCATCATCCGCTTCAGCGAAGGCGCAATCGATAGCGACATCTTCGCATACCAGAGCGGTGACGACATCATCGTCAACGGTGAAGGCACACTCCAAGTGTTCGACGTCATGGGCCGCTTCGTGGGTAGCTACGAGGTGAACGGCAACGCACGCATCAGCGCAGAGCAGTTCTCCAACGCTGTTTATATCTTCAGAATGATCGGAAACGAAATCAAGACACAAAAGATCGTTGTGAGATAAGATTTGGCTAATGGCAATTGGCCTTTGGCTGACAACAGCTAAGGGCCAACGGCCAAAGTCATAAAACAATAAAAAATACACGAAACAATTCAATTAGAAAATAACTAAAAAGAAAATAGAAAATGAAAAAAGTATTATTAACAGCAGCATTGGTGATTGCAATGGGTTTAGGCGTTAACGCACAGACACAGGATGGTTTCTTCAAGGACTATAACGGTGTGGGTAACGGCCTCAGAGCAGATGGCGAGCTTGATATGCCGGTGGTCCCAAGCCAGCACGGTTTGAATGGCGACCTCAACGGCGCTCCTGTCGGTAGCGGTTTGCTCGTCCTCACCGTTCTTGGTGGCGCATACGCTATTGCACGCCGCAAGGAATAAGTCGGGAGACTTAGAGCCTTAACAAAAAAGAAGAACTGCCGGTTTGGCAGTTCTTCTTTTTTTAGAAGCAAGAAGCAAGAAGTAAGAAGCAAGAAGTAAGAAGTAAGAAGTAAGAAGCAAGAAGCAAGAATAAATTAAATCCTGTTAATCCTGTTAATCCTGTCTAAAAAATCCTGTAAATCCTGTCATTCTTCTTCGACAAGGAAGAGAGCGATCTGTCGTATTCCCTGGGCTCCTATGACAAGTTGGTTGTCTATTTCTGTGCTTCGGCTTGCGCCGCTTATTATTACGGTCTCGGTAGGCCGGTGGTTCTGATATCTTTCTTTCACGAGGTTTATGGCATCTTTCATGCTTGCCACTATCTGGCTTGGTGAGGCATATACCAGCAGCACGTCGGCGTTGGAATATGCCGCTCTCGAGCCTGCGCAAGTGTCTGTAACAACCACACTGCCGGTGTGCGCCACAAGACACTCGCAGTCGGTGATGCTCACTGTCTGCTTGCGTTTAATGGTATAGTCGCGGCAAAGCTCAATGCCGCTGTCTTTGAAGATGTTCTCCATCTTCATGCTGGTGCTGCACAGCGGCTCCCATTGGTTTTCCACAACATACTGCTTCATCGCCTCAATAAAGTCCTGTTGGCTCTCAAAATAGATGAAGATGCCGCCATTGTCCTTGAAACGTTCCACGAAAGTGAAATCGGCGCCGTCTTCCTCTTTGAACGGCGTCCATGTGTCGGCTTGCATGTTCACGTCCGAAAACATGTTCTCGTCCTTCGCTATCACTGCCTCACGCACCTTGGCGAGAATCTGCTCTTTGTTGGTGCGTTCACTGAGATTTCCGAACGAGAATATCTTCATTGTTATGCTATTGTTGTGTTTTCAGGATAATCGGGCTTGTCTTCCTTGCGTTTTGAGAACGTTCTCTCTTCGTGTTTCCACGGTCTCTCGCCGAAAATGGCTACGAGGTCATCGGTGAATATCACTTCCTTGTCGATGAGCTTGTTGGCGAGGGTGGTGAGTCCTTCCTTATGCTCGGTGAGTATGCGCAGAGCCTCTTGGTAAGCTTTTTCAATGATTTTGCTCACCTCGGCATCTATCGTCTCCGCTGTCTTCTCGCTGAAAGGCTTGGTGAAGGCGTAGTCCTGCTGTCCTGTCGAGTCGTAGTAGCTCACGTTGCCTATCTTCTCGTCGAGGCCGTAGTACATCACCATGGCGTGTGCTTGTTTCGACACTTTTTCGAGGTCGTTGAGAGCTCCTGTGGAGATATGTCCGAATATTATCTGTTCTGCGGCGCGGCCTCCGAGGGTCGCCACCATCTCATGGAACATCTGTTCTTTTGTGGTTATCTGTCGTTCGTCTGGCAGGTACCAGGCCGCGCCTAATGCCTTGCCTCGCGGCACTATCGTCACCTTCACCAATGGATGTGCATGTTCGAGCATCCAGCTCGTGGTGGCATGTCCCGCCTCATGGAAGGCTATCACTTTCTTCTCGGAAGGTGTTATCACCGAGTTTTTCTTCTCCAAGCCGCCCACTATGCGGTCGATGGCGTCGAGGAAGTCCTGTTTCTCGATGGCGTCTTTGTTGCGTCGTGCGGCTATCAATGCCGCTTCGTTGCACACGTTGGCGATGTCGGCACCCGAGAATCCCGGTGTCTGTTTGGCAAGGAACTCAATGTCCACGTCGTTGTTGAGTTTGAGGCCGCGGATATGCACCTCGAAAATCTCGCGCCTCCCGTTCAAGTCGGGGAGCTCCACATAAATCTGACGGTCGAAGCGTCCGGCGCGCATCAATGCCTTGTCGAGTATGTCGGCGCGGTTGGTGGCGGCGAGCACTATGACGCCGCTGTTGGTGCCGAAGCCGTCCATCTCCGTAAGTAACTGATTCAGAGTGCTTTCGCGTTCGTCGTTGCCGCCGCTCATGATGTTCTTGCCA
>JAGAAZ010000040.1 GCA_017614895.1 Bacteroidaceae bacterium
TAAGTAGTTATATGTATCAAACTGCGTCTTCGTTGTAGCAGCACGAGGAAGTGGTGCAATGTCACCTTCGTTATGCCAACGCCAGTTGACAGCAATTGACTGGTTGTTGTTGTTTGACATGTTCTCCAAGTCCATAAGAGCGGTGTAAATCACCTAGAAACCAGTACGGAAGTTGAACTGCAAATTGAGCTCCCATCCCTTGTAGTGGAATCTTGTACCGAAACCACCTGTAATCTTTGGAAGTGAAGAACCCAAGTAAACAATATCCAGCTCATTGATTTGACCATCGTGATTAATGTCCTCGTAGATAGCATCACCACCCACAAATGCATACTGGCTGGCTCCACCATAATTGAAGTACATCATCTTAGGAGCACCTGTAGAATCGAAGATAGGTTCACCCTTCTCATTGCGTACAACAGGAGAGTTTGGACCACTCAGGCCTTCGACTTCCTCATCAGAATACTCTGAGTAAGCATAAACACCCTTATAACGGAAACCGTAAATAGAGTTCAATGGGTTGTTGAGTTGAACACGAGACAAATATTGCTTGTTCTCATAATTGAATTCGTCGTTCAATCCATCCAAACAAGTAGCGTCCATTGACAGGATGCGGTTGCGGTTGTTCGCGAATGACATATTGAAGTCCACTGAGAAATCACCGAACTTGATGAATCGGTTCGCATTGATGTTGAATTCCCAACCTTCATTGCGCAGAGAACCATCATTATAGGTACTCAAAGAAGTGTAACCTGAAGAGGTTGGAATACCATAGCCATTCTGCAACAAGTCTGTCACTTTCGAGGTATAGATATCGACGTTACCATCAATGGTCTTTGTATGTTTCTCATCCAAATAGAAACCAAAGTCAAAACCGACCTGGAAGGACTGCTTCTTCTCATATCTCAGACCAGCCAAACGAATGTTGTTAGGAATAACGGATGAAGCACCCATATAAGAAGGGCCTGTAGTGTATTTAGAACGCCAAAGGTCACCACCTGGAGCATTACCTGAATAACCCCATGATGGACGGATGGACAACATAGAGAGCCACTTCACTTTCTCCATGAATGGTTCCTTGCTGATGTTCCAACGACCTGACAATGCTGGGAAGAAGCCCCATGGGCGGTCAGGACCAAATGCTGTTGTACAGTCACCACGAAGTACACCAGTAACACTGTAACGGCCCTTGTAAGAATAGTGAGCCTGGAACGTCAAGTTCTGGTTCTTAGAATGACCTGCACCTGAATCGAAGCTGGAGATGACACCACCAGCCAAGGTTGAAGTGATATCTGCCGTTGTTGGCATCATGCGCTTACCTGTGCTCTGGTTAGAGCTATTGCCCTGTCCGTAGTCGTAACGCCCCATCACCATCAGAGAATGACCTTCCTTCAAGTGAGGAGTGAAAGTCAACATGTGACGAGTGGACATAGAGTGGCTCTTTGAGTTACTTGCTGATGAAGTGTTGTAATTATCAGAGAACATCGTGCTTGAAGAAAGCCATCCTGGCACATAACTGCTGCTTTCATCGTTCGAGATATCGAAACGGATCTGACCTTCATAACGAAGTTGATGCTGCTCTGGCTGAGTACCCAAGATGTCATAGCGGAAGATGAATTCAGGACGGAGAATCAACTGTGTGGTCTTCTGTGATGAATTGTATGCCTTTGCCACAGGGTTCACCATATCATACTGGTCTTGCAAATAAGTACTTGCTGCATACACACCTGTCTGGCGGGTAATCCAGTAGTTCATCGTGTAGAATTCAGATGTGTCATTACCATTAGCATCCTCACGGTAGATAGAAAGGTTTGGCATCTTACGCTGTGCCACACCAATTGCATCACCTGTATTGTGGAGGTCACGATTGGTGTAGTTGAAGTCAAAGTTGGTAGAAACCCTGATACGGTCAGACACGTTGTAGTCCAATGCCACGTTCGTTGTCAAACGATCCATACCCTGCTTGATGATGTAGTTACTCTGTGTGTCATAACCACCGGACACACGGAAGTTCGCCTTTTCACCACCACCACTCAAATTGATACTGTGAGAATGGAGCAGACCGAACTGTGTAACAGCATCCACCCAATCGGTGTTATCATTATACATATTATATTCAGCCCATTCTGGTGCGTAAGCAATTTCTGGGATGAAGTCACTTGAAGATTTATCAGCGAAGCTGGACTCCTGACGAGGATTGAAGTAAGCCTCCTTCATGTACATGGTGTAGTCGTCACCATTGAGCAGCTTGTAGCGCTTGTAAATCCAGTTACCAGTAAGACGGTAGTTATAGCGAACTCTTGTCTTACCTTTCACACCACGCTTGGTCTTGATTTCGATGACACCATTAGAACCTCTTGAACCCCAGATAGCCTGTGCGGCAGCATCCTTGAGGACGGTGATAGACTCGATGTCATCAGGGTTCACCTGCAAGAGTTCGGCGAAGCGCTCATCATTAGCATTTTCGAAGTCGAAGCCATTATCCACTGTGATGGGGTTTCCGTTCACAACGACGAGTGGGTTCTGGTTACCGTGGATGGTAGATACACCACGCAGACGGATAGTAGTACCAGCACCAAGGTCACCTGAGTTGGCAACGATGTCGAGACCTGCGATACGTCCCTGAAGAGCTTCATCGACAGAAGTCATTGCAATACCTTCAAACTCCTTCATGTCAATAGACTGACTTGCAGTGGCAATCTGGTCCATCGGGATGGCGAGACCAGTGCTCTGGCTCTTTCTAACAGCTGTCACCACAACGTCTTGAATGACGGTGTTGCTCTTCAGGACAATCTTTCCGAAAGCCTTCTTGTTGATTGGCAATTCCACAGTTTGGCAGCCAATATAAGAGATTCGGATCTTATCCTTTGGATTCTTAATTGCAAAAGAGAAGTTACCGTTGATATCGGTAGTTCCATGGGCGACGATACGATTGTTGTGGTCGATTTCCACCACATTACACATCATCAAAGGGTCGAAATCATCCCATACTTGACCGCTGATAATGTCGCCCGCTTTTACCTGCGCGCTCATCTGAACACAGAAGCACGCTAAAAGCATGAGGGTTGATATTATTTTTTTCATATTCTGAACTATTATTCTGATGTAAGTGGCTTATAAGTATAGGTGAACTGGGTGACAATTTCGTTACCCTTAGAATCGAAGTGTGCACCATCGGCGAAGATCAATGGATCTTCAATCGCATGAATGACAACAAATGATGAGTTATTCAGTTTCACATTGTTAGGATTCGTGATGGCAGCACCACTTTCGAACCAGTATTCACGTGCCATCAAATTGTAGGCACCGTCTTTGAGCACAACGTTGGTCGTATTTCCGCCCAAGAATGTGTCGCCTGAATATCCGTTGCGGCAGTCGGTCACGGTCATCTTACCACCTGACACCTCAACATTCAGTTTGTAAGGACGTCCTGGAGAGTACTTGCCACCCCATGATTCCTCACCTGTTGTCTCATCCACCTGAGTGGCCTTGATCAACTCGGTCTTGGCAGTTTCGAAGACACCAGCAGTATCTACGTCAACAAAGATGGCGTTATCCTGAATGTGATACTTCACGAAATCAAGCATCACCTCCTTGATGGAGTCTGCGCGAGACTTCAGATTATCCTCAGTCGTTGAACCTGGACCAGTATAGCCCATTTCCAAGTCGTATGCTTCAGCTTCAGCAAGGTCTTCCAAAGTTGGGAGTCCTGCAGCGTATGCCTTTGCCATTGCCTCATTTGTTGGTGCATATACCGTGTAGTGATAATTGTTCAGAAGATATGTAGCCTTGGTGGTAGTAGCGTCCTCAGAACCAATCAAGCCAGGAGACTTAAGATTGAAGAGGTTACCATATTTCTGGTCAGCTGCTTGCCAACTATTTTTTGAGTTAGCCTTGCTGACAGCACATGCTTCAACAATGCCGAAAAATTCCTTAAAGATAGAATCGCCTTCCACCACAGTGTCATGCAAAGTCTTCGCAACAGAATTAGGAGTACCCATTACAACACCATCCAATGCGAGTGTAATACCATTGCGGATGTCTTCACCGTCATACGCATCAACTGTCACCAGTGGCTGACCAATGTTGTTGTGATAAGAACCTGAAACTTCATAGTTCTTCTCACCCTTCTTTTCAATCTTCACAAAAGTACGACCCTTTGTCTTGTAATATTTCTTACCTTCTTGGAATGGCTCCACAACAATAATGTTATCGAGCATATCTTCCATACGGTTCTTAAGAATACCGTCATTAACACCACCTGTCTTACGAGTAGCGGTACCTCTCTTCGTGAAGGTGCCATCCTCGTTCTCGTCACAATCGTAGATATTTGCATAGAGCTGCAATTTCTCATCCAACTTGAACTCCCACATTCTCTTCACAGTCTGTCCATAAGAAACGGGGTCAATGTAAGTCAAAAGACCGTCATTCGTTGGAAGAAGGAATACGAAACGAGACACCATAGAGTTGAGGTAGTAGTTGTAGTTCATCGGAGTGATAACATTATCCATCACGGTGAAACGTGACTTGTCAATCACTGCAGGGAACAAAACTGAAGAATATGATGCTGGAGCGAACACTTTGTTGGTCAAGAACACAAGACCATTACAGCCAAGAAATACGCTATCCACATCTTCCTTCGTGATTCCAAGAGGTTCGTTGGCATCATTGAGCACAGCACCGAACTTGGAAGGGACAGAAGAGGTGAATGCCTGAATCTGGTTTACACGAATCAGGTCATCAAGCACAGAACTTGGCGTGTTCTCGATAGTGCCATAATACTTTTCGATGACACCACCGCTCCACCAGGTCTTGAGAGCATCGTTAGATGGCACCAGCATGATTGCCATATCTTCCATCATAGGTTGACGGTCGTTGGCGATTTCTGGAATATAACCATTCCATCCTGGGTCATACTTCAAAGCACCATCGAAGGTGTTGCCGTTCTTGTCATACATGAACTTCACGCTGGAGCCCATCGTTGAGCCGAAAGTACGATCGGAAAAATAACGCTTTACGAAAACGGAGTCATAATTCGTGCCCTTCGACAAATTGTATGTCTCGCGCAAGCTGATAGAGTCCTTTGGTGCAGCAAAGCGCTCGATAATGCTGCTGTAAATGGACATCTTTGGATTCTTGCGGATGATTTCTGACATGTTGTCCAGTGGAACGAGCACCTTATCCACTTGATGAACAAAACCGTTCTTACAGAAGATGTTGGAATTTGTCACACGAGAGTTGTTGACATAGATGTCATCTGAATGGAAGGTTCCTTCCGGCTGGTTGTAGATAAAGTCAATGTCCGAGAAGCTCAGCTGGTTCGATGTCACGAACTTACCCGTAAAATGAAGCATGGGCGCTGGATTCGATGCGTCTGTAAACAGCACGATTGTATCGTGATTTGCGCGCAACTCGTTAAAGTACGGATTATCAGGCAAAATGCCATCAGCAGTCGCAGGAGTAACAACCATGACAGAATCGAGCAACGACATGGATGTAGAACGACGGCACACTTCACCTTTCGCTGGACGTCCCGTACCTGGAGCCTGTGCCGATGAAAGCATCGTGGTCGAATACGGGTTGTCAATCATTGACGTGTTGAGCAAGAGTTTCTTCTGCGCCAGCGAGAGGTCTTCATACTTCTTGACACCCCAATCGTTGTGCGCGTAGAAATCCGCGAACGCATCATCGTCAGCGATGAACATTGTTTTACTACCGGTCTTGGATAGAATCTCAGCCTGCCCAAGATCGTCAATCAGATGCAGATAATTGGTGAAATTACCTCGGTTCTTCATGTAACCATAGATGTTGTCCAGACCTGATGGTTGGTCTTCATCCAAGTTGTAACGGTCAGAACATGAGAAAATTCCCAAACCTGCAGCACACAGCGCACCCCCTACCAAGAGGTGTCTGCACAGTTTTTTCCTCTGAAAGTTATACAACATAATTATTAATTAGAATAGATTGTTTGTCCTTCTAAATGTGAAAAGTTTTTAGTAAAAAGTATTATTCAATTCTTAGCTATCTGGTCCCCGTGGTCATATTTGGCCAAATTCCCACGTTAATCATATAACTTTTGCAAAGAAACGACTTTTTCAAGACATACACAAAAAAAAAAATAAAAGAATTGCAAGAAAACTTAAATTTAACAATTCAAATCCCCATTTGAGCCAAAATTGGTTAATTTTAAGCGTAAAACAACAAAAAAAGTAAAAACAAAAATGACAAATAAAAGAAGGGGATAAAAGATGGATTAACGGGCAAACCACACTTTTTTCCCTTTGACAAGATAGAATCCTCGAGATGGAACAGTCACACGACGTCCCATCATATCAAAGACACCGTCATAGAAGTCATTTGCCAGCCTTTCTATCACCACTTCCGACACGGATGATGGATTGCCGATTGCCTTAGCTGCAAAATCACGTTGCCAATAGAAATTGCCACATTCCATTCTGGCGGTCATTGTAAAGGAAATGTCCTCAATTGGTGCCGTGAATTTACCTGTGTTGGAAAGCACATCGGGTTGAGAGGATGTCCAGCTAAGTGTCACATTCTCCAAAGGAGTGAAGAGGATATCTTTATCATCTATCACTCTTGAAAACATCGTTCTCTTGAAATAGGTACCGCTATATTGACTGTAATTATAAGCAATAGCATATTTCGGTTGCAACTTATAGCCCCAGCAGGGTACGCCAGTGTTGCTGACGACTGTGAAACAAAGTGCCTTTGCATTCGAACCTTCAAGCGTCTGCTCAACTACAACACCATAGTACGTGACTGCGCCCAAACGAATCTGGATGTATGACTGGCCCTCATCTGTATAAGACCATGAGCCTCTATAACCGCCTGTAACCTTACCGTCTGCAGACAAATGGATAGTGGAAGGAGTGGCTTCCTGCATCTTGGCATGGTCAAGCCGATAAGGGTGAACAAGGACGTGGTAATCGCCCTCGATATCAGCAGCACTCCAAGGTTGGGTCGTAGCCAGCACCTCGTCAGTAGTTTCTTCACCATCAAACTGGAAGGGAGCAGCACAGAGCCAGCCCTGCTTATTGAGGTAAAGCTGATAGACGCGTATCTGGTGACCAATCGTTCCATCGTTAAATTTAGTATGACAAACCAAGAAAGTGCGTCCTTGGTCGTCTTGGCAGACAGAATTATGACCTTGAGCACACTCCCCCACTGTCATCAAGCCCCAGTTATTCATGGCGCCCATAAGTTTCATCCCTTTATCTGTGGCTGCATTCAGACCATAATTGAGCTGGTACGCCGTATAAGTGGCAAGATTGCCAGATGCGTCTTTATAAGGGCCATCAGGCTTTGTAGAACGGAACACACGCATCTCATATCCGCCATCGGGTGCAAATCCCCCATAGCTCATAAATAGGTAGTAATAATCACCAATATGTTGAATGTAGGGGCCTTCACCACTGACATAACACCCTCCTGCTATCAGCTTACCAAAATAGGGATCACTGGTGTAGCCTGTGAAAGAAGCACCATTAGGAGCCTTGCCTGCATAAGTAGTGGAGGCATAGGTCGTAGTATAATCACGCATACCTGTGTTCTTATCGAGCTTGAGCATAAAGATGCCACCAGACCATGAACCATAGGCAAGCCAAAGTTCACCTTCTTCATCGAAGAAAGCACAAGGATCTATGCAGTTGGGCCACAAATTGCCCCAAGCGCTGGTCTTGTATCGCAAAGGAAGGGATGACTGTGTGCCAAGCACCACTTCGAGGTCGGTATTTTTGTAATCCACACTTTTACCAGACCGTGTCTGGCCATCAAAACCACCAAATACGACAGGAGCTTCATAAGTGAACGGTCCCTCTGGCTTATCAGCCGTCATCAGCAATACAACAGATGCCCAATAGTCTCCATTCAAACTGAGATAATAGCACCACTTCTTCATGTTCGGATTGTAAATGATATCTGGAGCCCATTGATCTCCAGACACCCATGTTGCTTCAGAAGAAGCATACGTGGAACAGAAAGCGGCTGCATCATAAGACGGGAGCGTCACCTCTTCCACTTCGGTCTTGCCTGGTAAGCAACGCTTTACGGTATGGATTGGATTGCTCTTGAAGGCTTTATAGGCTTCTTTCGACTCATAACTGCCTTTATAATATCGAGTGATATCGCTATAGGTCTTGAAGTCTTTGGTTTTCACGCCATAATAGTGAGAACCATAGATATAGAAGGACTGTGTAGCGGCATCCCACACCACAGAAGGATCATGAACACTCTTCCACTTGCGCAGCTGAGTCTGGTATAGAGAAGACACCTCACTCAACGTCAGTTCTTCCATCTCTTTTTGTCCTTCCATCTGCTGAGCGACGATTGTCAGACAGAGCCAGAAGAACATACAAATTGTCAGTAAAAGTTTTCTCATAAATAGGTCAAATTCAAAATACGTGGCAAACTTACGAAAAATTCTTTGATGCTACAAATAAAATCCAAGATATTGGCCTCATTTCATCATTTCGGGCACAAAAAAAGACCGCATACGAGGTGTATGCGGTCTGCAAGATATGAATTGTTGGCAATAATTATTCTGCAGATGCCTCTGTTGCAGGAGCTTCTTCAGCAGGTGCCTCTGCTTCAGCCTTTGGAGCCTCTGCTGCTGGAGCTTCAGCTTTAGGAGCTGACTTGCGAGAACGACGAGTGCGAGTCTTTTTAGCCTCAGTCTTAGCCATGTTCTCATCCAAGTCAACCAACTCAATGAATGCCATCTCAGCATCGTCAGATGGACGACGACCCAACTTGATGATGCGAGTGTAGCCACCTGGACGATCAGCAACCTTTGTTGCAACGGTGCTGAAAAGCTCAGTGATGGCATACTTGTTCTGAAGGTAGCTGAACACAACACGACGAGAGTGAGTCGTGTCCTCCTTTGACTTTGTAATCAGTGGCTCAACATATACACGAAGAGCCTTTGCCTTTGGAAGCGTCGTAGTGATTCTCTTGTGCATGATGAGCGAGATTGCCATGTTAGCAAGCATCGCCTTGCGGTGAGAGTGCTTACGACCAAGGTGGTTAAATTTCTTATTGTGTCTCATTTTTGATTAGTCTTTGTCTAATTTATATTTGGAAATATCTGTTCCGAACGAAAGGTTCAAGCTCTCAAGCAAGTCGTCAAGCTCTGTGAGTGACTTCTTACCAAAGTTACGGAACTTGAGCAAGTCTGTCTTGTTGAATTGCACGAGGTCGCCGAGTGTCTCCACATCCGCAGCCTTCAAGCAGTTGAGGGCACGAACAGAGAGGTTCATATCGACGAGCTTGGTCTTCAGCAACTGGCGCATACGCAGCACCTCCTCATCAAATTCTTCATTGCCATCAAAGTCTGCATTCTCGAGCGTAATCTTTTCGTCAGAGAAGAGCATGAGATGGTAGATGAGAATCTTAGATGCCTCTCTGAGGGCATCTTTCGGATGGATGGAACCATCTGTGGTGATTTCGAGCACGAGTTTCTCGTAGTCGGTCTTCTGTGCCACACGATAGTTCTCCACTGCGAACTTGACGTTGCGGATAGGAGTATAAATTGAGTCAATGGCGATGTCGTTGATTTCCTTGCAGAACTCACGATTCTCGTCTGCAGGAACATATCCGCGACCCTTGTTGATGCTCAACTCCAACTCCAATGTTGCCTGAGGATCCAAATGGCAAATGACCAAATCTGGATTTAACACTCCAAATCCATTGAGGCTCTTGTTGATATCTCCAGCCTTAAACTCGGTTGAATTCTCGATGGAAATTGACACTTTCTCTGAGTCAAAACCATCAGCGACTTGCTTGAATCGAACTTGCTTCAGATTCAAGATAATGTTGGTCACATCCTCCTTCACGCCTGGAATCGTAGAGAATTCATGCTCAACACCAGTAATGCGGATAGTGTTGATAGCATAACCTTCAAGTGAAGAAAGAAGAATGCGACGGAGTGGATTACCGATAGTAATTCCATAGCCTGGCTCCAAAGGACGGAATTCGAACTTTCCGTACTTGTCGTCAGCCTCCAACATTACGACTTTTTCTGGTTTTTGAAATGCTAATATCGCCATTTGATTAAATTTTATTATTTAGAGTACAACTCGACAATCATCTGCTCCTTGATATTCTCTGGAATGTCTGCACGCTCAGGCATGTGGAGGAACTTACCACCCTTCACGTTCTCATCCCACTCAATCCATGGGTACTTGCTGTGGTTGAATCCTGCAAGAGCTGCGTCAATCACCTCAAGGCTCTTTGACTTCTCGCGGACAGCCACAACCTGACCTGGCTTCACTGAGTAAGATGGAATGTTCACAACCTGACCGTCAACCACAATGTGCTTGTGGCTCACGAGCTGACGAGCAGCTGCACGTGTAGGAGCCAAGCCAAGACGGAATACCACATTGTCAAGGCGTGCCTCAAGGAACTGAAGGAGAATTTCACCTGTTACGCCAGACTTGGTAGCTGCCTTTTCGAACAGGTTACGGAACTGACGCTCAAGCACACCATAAGTGTACTTTGCCTTCTGCTTCTCAGCAAGCATGAGACCGTACTCAGAAGACTTCTTGCGACGGTTGTTACCATGCTGACCAGGAGCATAATTCTTTTTAGACAAAACTTTGTCAGGTCCAAAGATTGCCTCGCCGAAACGACGAGCAATTCTTGATTTTGGTCCAATATATCTAGCCATATATTTTCTTAATGTTTAATGCCATGCAGTTCTCAGCAGCAGCCGCAGAAAGGAAAGATGCGACAAAACGAACTCGTTGGCAAATGACATGATTGTGTAATGATTAAACTCTTCTTCTCTTTGGAGGACGGCATCCGTTGTGTGGGAGTGGAGTAACGTCGATGATCTCTGTCACTTCGATTCCTGCCGCATGGCAACCGCGCACAGCGGCTTCACGACCATTGCCTGGACCCTTGATGTAAGCCTTCACCTTGCGGAGACCGAGGTCGAAAGCGACCTTAGCACAATCCTGTGCTGCCATCTGGGCAGCGTAAGGAGTGTTCTTCTTAGAGCCGCGGAAACCCATCTTACCGGCTGCTGACCAAGAGATAACATTACCTTCACTGTTAGCCAAAGTAACAATGATGTTGTTGAAAGAAGAGTGTACATGAAGCTGACCTTCAGCGGTAACCTTAACGTTTCTCTTCTTTGCAGAAGCTGTTTTCTTTGCCATATCCTAATATTATTTAGTAGCCTTTTTCTTATTTGCAACTGTTTTCTTCTTACCCTTGCGAGTACGTGCATTGTTCTTAGTACTCTGACCACGTACAGGAAGACCAAGACGATGACGGATGCCACGGTAGCAACCGATATCCATCAGGCGCTTGATGTTCAGCTGGATCTCTGAACGGAGGTCACCCTCCACCTTGTATTCGGCAGCAATCACCGCACGAATCTTACCGGCCTGTTCGTCGTTCCAGTCCTTAACCTTAATGTCTTTATCTACGCCAGCCTTCTCTAGGATTTTACCAGCGCTGCTGCGTCCAATACCAAAAATGTATGTGAGCGCAATTTCACCTCGCTTGTTCTGTGGGAGGTCTACACCTACAATTCTTATTGCCATATCTTACTTTAATTTCAATTTCTTACCAAAGAATTATCCCTGACGAGTCTTGAACTTAGGGTTCTTCTTGTTAATAACAAACAGGCGGCCTTTGCGCCTTACGATTACGCAATCAGGTGTACGCTTTTTCAATGATGCTCTTGTTTTCATATTGTGATTTTATTTATATCTGAATACTATTCGACCTTTGGACAAGTCATAAGGAGACATTTCCACACGAATCTTATCACCTGGCAGAATCTTAATGTAATGCATCCTCATCTTACCAGAGATGTGGGCGATGATCTCATGACCATTTTCCAACTCTACTCTAAACATTGCATTTGACAATGCCTCGACAATAGTTCCATCTTGTTCAATAGCAGACTGTTTAGCCATACTTTATAAAGATTTTTCTCTTAATACTGTTTCTATTTCTTCAAACGACGAGAGGATATCAGCCTTTCCTTTCCGTACACAAATTGAGTGCTCAAAATGTGCAGCGGGCTTCTTGTCTCTTGTCACGATTCCCCAGCGATCCTCCTGCATGTAGATTTCCTTGGTGCCCATAGCTATCATCGGCTCTATCGCGATACACAAGCCATTTTTGAGCAGCATTCCATTGCCTCTCCTGCCATAGTTAGGCACTTGAGGGTCTTCATGCATTTTCTTCCCTATCCCATGTCCCACAAACTCTCTGACTACACCATAGCCTTGAGCTTCACAGTGGGTCTGGACAGCGTATGATATGTCTCCTAACCTGTGACCGACAACGGCCTGTTCTATTCCCTTATAAAGGGCTTCCTTGGTGGTTGTCAGCAACTTCTGGACTTCTTTCGAGATTTCGCCCACCGCAAAGGTGTAGCATGAATCTCCACAATAGCCATTCAGTTGTGTGCCACAGTCGATAGAAACTATATCTCCCTCCTCTAACGGAGTGTCATTGGGTATGCCGTGAACAACCTGATGATTGACTGAGGTGCAGATGCTGGCTGGGAATGGACTTCCATAAGGATTAGGGAATCCCAAGAAAGTAGGGATGGCGCCGTGATCACGAATGCAAGTGTCTGCTATTGTATTCAGTTGCTTTGTCGTGACTCCTGGCTCAATCACTTTCGCCAGTTCCGCCAAGGTTTTTCCCACAAGCAGGTTTGCCTCTCGGAGAAGCTCCACCTCCTCGTCAGTTTTCAGATATACCATCTTGTCTAAAGCAGTGCTTAATGTTCGCCACGAACACGGCCCGTATCAAGCAGTCCGTCGTAATGACGCATCATCAGGTGCGACTCAATCTGCATCAGCGTGTCAAGAACGACACCGACGAGGATGAGGAGAGAAGTACCACCGAAGAAAGCAGCAAACTCTCTTTGTACACCAAAGATGCCTGCAAAGGCAGGAAGAATGGCAATCAACGCCAAGAACAATGAACCAGGGAACGTGATGCGAGACATAATCTTGTCGATATAGTCTGCAGTGTCCTTACCTGGCTTGATTCCAGGGATGAAACCATTATTTCTCTTCATGTCTTCTGCCATTTGTACAGGATTGATAGTGATTGCTGTATACAAATATGTAAACAGGATAATCAGAATAGCAAAGATGAGATTGTAGACAAAGCTATTATTGTCTATCAACTGCATCACGACTGGATTCAGTTTACTACCAGAGAACTGTGCCAAAGTGACAGGAATGAACATGATTGCCTGAGCAAAGATGATAGGCATCACATTTGCAGCGTAGGGCTTCAGAGGGATGTACTGACGTGCACCACCGATCTGACGAGCACCTGCGATTTTCTTTGCGTAGTTAACAGGAACACGACGCACACCTTGTACGAGAAGAATTGCTGCAGCAATCACTGCAAGGAACAATACAATCTCGATGAGGAACATGACGAGACCGCCCTGCCCTGCTGTAAGACGTGAACCAAATTCCTGAATGACAGCAGTCGGGAAACGTGCGATGATACCAATCATGATGATGATAGACACACCATTTCCGATACCCTTATCTGTAATTCTCTCACCCAACCAAAGAACAAACATGCTACCAGCAGCCAAGATGACGGTTGCATAAAGGAAGAATGTCGTCCAATCCAAAGATGAATAGAGAGCTGCTCCTTGTGTCTGAGTCTGAAGGTTCATCAGATAGAAGAAACCTTGGAAGAGAAGGATTGGCACTGTCAAATAACGAGTGTACTGACTCATCTTGCGACGTCCGCTTTCTCCCTCACGCTGCATCTTCTGGAAGTATGGTACGGCGATACCCAACAACTGCATCACGATAGAAGCAGAGATGTAGGGCATAATACCAAGTGCGAAGATAGAAGCCTTAGAGAAGGCACCACCCGAGAACATATCAAGAAGTGACATCAAACCGCCTTCCGTCTGGTTTCTCAATCCCTGCAGCGCCTCTGTGTCAATACCTGGAAGCACTACATAAGAACCGAAACGGTAAATGGCGACAAACAACAGCGTGATGAGGATGCGTGAACGCAAATCCTCAATACGCCAAATGTTTGTTAATGTCTTAACAAGCTTGATATCCTTTATTTTATCAATAAACTTGCTCATTGGTTTAGAGTTTTACAGCGTTTCCGCCCTTTTCTTTAATTGCAGCTTCAGCTGTAGCAGAGAAAGCGTGAGCCTCGACGTCAACTTTTGCAGTCAACTCACCCTTAGCAAGAACCTTCACAAGCTGATTCTTGTTCACCCAACCTGCAGCAATAAGCTCTTCGATTCCAATCTTTGTGAGGTTTTTCTCCTCAGCGAGTTTCTGGATAAGATCAAGGTTGACAGCCTTGTACTCAACGTGGTTGATGTTCTTGAAACCGAACTTAGGAACACGACGCTGAAGTGGCATCTGACCACCCTCGAAACCAATCTTTTTCTTATAACCAGAACGTGCTTTAGCACCCTTATGACCGCGCGTGGAAGTACGACCCTTTCCTGAGCCATAGCCACGACCGACACGCTTACTATTGTGAGTAGCGCCTGCAGCGGGTTGCAAATTATATAATTCCATTTTTAATCTGATTTTAATGTATTAATACGTTAGTCAATAACCTCAACAAGGTGAGCAACCTTGCGAATCATACCACGCAAAGATGGAGAATCCTCACGCTCAACGACCCTGTTAATCTTGCCCAGACCAAGAGACTCCAGTGTGCTCTTCTGGTCAATTGGACGGCCTGCCTGGCCTTTCACTTGCTTAATCTTGATTGTTGCCATGATTGTATCTCCTTATCCTTTGAATACTTTTGTCAAATTAACACCACGGTTCTGTGCAACAGTCTTCGCGTCGCGCATGTTAGCAAGTGCCTCAATTGTTGCCTTCACGAGATTGTGAGGATTAGAGGAACCCTTAGACTTTGCCAACACGTCTGTGATACCTACACTCTCAAGCACAGCACGCATAGCGCCACCAGCTACCACTCCAGTACCTTCTGAAGCAGGCATGATGAGAACGCGTGCACCGCCAAACTTAGCGTATGCCTCATGAGGTACAGTACCTTTCAGCACAGGAACCTTTACCAAATTCTTCTTTGCAGCCTCTACACCCTTTGCTATAGCTGCTGTAACTTCACCAGCTTTACCAAGACCATAGCCAATCACGCCGTTACCATCACCTACAACAACGATGGCAGCGAATGTGAATGTACGACCACCCTTAGTAACCTTAGTAACACGATTAATAGCAACCAAGCGGTCTTTAAGCTCGGCATCGTTTTGTACTTTAACTCTATTTACCATAATCGTATTTAAAATTTAAGTCCAGCATTACGGGCAGCATCAGCCACCTTCTTAACTCTACCATGATACAAGTAACCGTTGCGGTCGAAAACGACAGCTGTGATTCCAGCCTCAAGAGCCTTCTTTGCAACCATCTCGCCCACCTTCTCAGCCTGTTCAGACTTGTTCATCTTCTCCAGACCGAGTGAAGATGCAGACACCAAAGTCTTCTGTGCATCGTCATCGATAACCTGTACATAAATCTGCTTGTTACTTCTGAACACACTCATGCGTGGGCGCTCAGCAGTACCAGAAATCTTATTGCGTACTCTATATTTAATCTTGATACGTCTTTCAATCTTTGTAATCATACTCTTGTCAATTTAATTATTTTGCACTTGCAGATTTACCAGACTTTCTTCTAATCACCTCGCCCTGGAAGCGAATACCCTTGCCCTTGTATGGCTCAGGCTTGCGGAATGAGCGAATCTTAGCACAAACGAGTCCAAGCAACTGCTTGTCACAAGACTCGAGCATGATAAGAGGATCCTGATTTCTCTCAGACTTTGTCTCCACCTTGATTTCCTTAGGAAGTTCGAAGATGATAGCATGAGAGTATCCCAGTGCGAATTCAAGAACGTTGCCCTGATTTGAAACACGATAACCGACACCGACAATCTGAAGCGTCTTCTTGTAGCCTTCAGAAACGCCGACAACCATATTGTTAACGAGTGAGCGATACAATCCGTGGAAAGCATGACGCTGCTTCGTGTTATCCTGCATCAGTTCTTCATTCTCCTCCATTGTCAACTTTCCGTCCTCAATAGTAACCTTGATGGCAGGGTTTACGTACTGGCTGAGTTCGCCTTTAGGACCTTTCACAGTTACAATGTCATCCTTATGAGTAATAGTCACTCCTGCAGGAATAATAATAGGTAATTTACCAATTCTAGACATTATATATCCTCCTTAATTAATAAACATAGCAAAGAACTTCACCGCCCACCTTGAGCTCTGAAGCCTCCTTGTCTGTCATTACACCTTTGGATGTAGATACAACTGCGATACCTAATCCGTTGATCACACGTGGCATGTCCTTATATCCTGTGTACTTACGGAGACCAGGACGAGACACACGCTTCAAGCACTGAATAGCGCTTACTTTTGTTTGTGGGTCATACTTGAGAGCAATCTTGATTGCGCCCTGAGGACCCTCTTCGATGAACTTGTAGTTCAAAATGTAACCTTTGTCGAAGAGAATCTTGGTGATTTCCTTCTTGAGGTTAGAGGCTGGAACTTCGACAACCTTGTGCTTAGCCATGATTGCGTTTCTCAGTCTCGTGAGATAATCAGCTATTGGATCTGTCATAATAGAATTAAATTAATCGGGAAGTGTTTGGGAAAATCCCGACAATATTTAAACTTGAATTAAAACTATCTTTACTTAGCTTTACCAGCGAAGGGGCTTAGTCTTGAGGACTGTTTTCCTCCACCGTTTTTTAGAAGCAAAGTATCTTCAGGTTACCCCCGAACTGGTAACCGTCAGATTTTTGTTTACTAAATCAGTTCGCCGATAACCGCAATTTACCAGCTTGCCTTCTTCACACCTGGGATCAGACCAGCAGATGCCATCTCGCGGAACTGGATACGAGAGAGTCCAAACTGACGCATGAAACCTCTTGGACGTCCAGTGATTTTGCAGCGGTTGTGAAGACGGATAGGATTTGCGTTTGCAGGGATTGCCTGGAGAGCACGAGCTGCCTCGTATGCGTCCATTGGATCCTCAGCAGTAGCAATGACCTTCTTCAGAGCTGCACGCTTAGCGGCATACTTTGCTACGAGCTTTGCACGCTTCACTTCGCGTGCCTTCATTGATTCCTTTGCCATTTTCTATATTACTTTTTAGCGTCCTTAAATGGAAGACCGAATGCCTTGAGGAGCGCATAGCCCTCTTCATCAGTCTTGGCAGAAGTTACGAACGTGATGTTCATACCTGTAATCTTATCCACCTGGTCGATGTTGATCTCAGGGAAGATAATCTGCTCAGTAATACCCAGAGTGTAGTTACCACGACCGTCAAACTTAGACTCGACACCCTTGAAGTCACGGATACGTGGGAGTGATACGCGGATGAGCTTCTCAAGGAACTCATACATGCGCTCACGACGAAGCGTAACCATCACACCGATAGGCATCTGCTTACGGAGACGGAAGTTAGAGATGTCCTTCTTTGACTTTGTTGCAACAGGCTTCTGACCAGTAATCTGGGCAATTTCGTTCATTGCAACTTCAATCACCTTCTTGTCAGCAGTTGCCATACCAAGACCCTGGTTTACCACAATCTTCTTCAACACAGGAATCTGCATTGGTGAAGAGTAGTTGAACTGCTTCATCAGTGCTGGAGCGATCTGCTCAGCATATACA
>JAGAAZ010000041.1 GCA_017614895.1 Bacteroidaceae bacterium
CATATTCTCCAATGTTGCTTACTCCATCTGGAATATTAATGGAGGCAAGATTATCACAATCATAGAACGCATAATCTCCAATGGAATTCACGCTGGATGGGAGTGTGATGGATGTCAAGGCATCGCAATTGTAGAATGTACTCGAATTTATAGCAGTTACACCTTGGGGAATATTAACGGAACTGAGGCTAGAACAGTAATAGAAAGCTCCCGAGACAATAGAAGTGACACTAGCGGGAAGGCTTATGGAGGTTAAAGAGGAACAGTAACGAAAGGTACCCTCATAAATAGTTGTTGTCCCATCAGGAATGTTAATTGTTTTTAAACCAGAACAGTCCTCAAAGGCGTATCCTTCAATAGTGGTTACACCATCAGGAATCACAACAGATGTCAAACTGGCACAACCATCAAAAGCTCTCCAACCAATACTTTTCACATTGTACACCGTTTCACCTACCTGAACAGTGGATGGAATCACAAGGTTCGTGGGAATGGTACCACTAATACAAGGATTCTCGCCATTTCGTGACAGAGTTGCACCATAAGTGTAAGAATTACCTTTCCAAATATTCCCGATGCTAAAATTCCACGTTGTACCATTACTGTCAGTCCAACTTTCTGCTTTCCCAATCAGGCAAAGCATCATAGCTAAAGTAATAATAATAAATCGTTTCATAGTTTTTATCTTTTTAGAGGTTAATAATTTTTTTACTGGATTGTTATTTGATGAACACTTTTTGTTCTCCATAGAAGTACACGCCCTTTTCTGTTGGTGGTGTCTCTAACTTCACCCCTTGCAAGGTGTACCACGCATCTGACTCTCTTTCATCTGACAAAGAACTGATTTCTGTTGTCCCTTCTTCTGCATCAAATTTGAAACTGAACGCTTTGGCTTCGGATGCTGGTAGAGTGAGATAACAACGACCAGCTGGGAGGCTGAAGTTGGCTCCATCGGCATTGTAGAATTGCGGACCATCACCTTTGTTCTGCATAATATAACCAGTATTGACAACCGTCGTAGAAAGTACACCAGTCAGATACCACTCAGTATAGACATCGTCCACAGGATAGTCGGCACTAAGGTCAACCGTTCCATTGATGGAACCACTATATCCATTCTCTGCATACACGATGTAAGGTTTGCAAGCCTCGAAAGCATCGGCTGCTGTGAGAGTCAATGTCTGCTCTCCTTCATCCACTGCATCACAACTGTAGGCTTTCACCCCTTCGGGCAGGTCGGCATCGAAAGGAAGAATCAATGTACCCACCTTGTTGGTGGCAGAGATATTGATGGGCAAAGAACGCGCTGCTGTCACACCTGTAGTAAATGGACGGCAACTGAAATCGGCCGGTTCATACTTCGTAGAGTTCTCCTTCACCACCAAAGCGATACCCGAAACGGTGATGATGGGCTTAGGAGAGAAAGAGGATGCATAGAAAGATTCATCCAACGACACATAAACGGTGAAGAGTTCGCCCTCCATCGCCTTGAATTCAGCATTCTCCTGCGAAATACAAGACACGCGCAGTTGATTGCCTGGCAACAGATTACCACTTACATCATGCTTGTAGGTCACTTTCTTGCCTGCTTTCGTGAAAGGATAAAAGCTCTGGTCTTCCGATAGAAAGACCCAATAGGACTTCTCCTCATCCTCCTCCGAATACAACACATTGACTCCTTGGGGAAGAAAGATGTCCATGTTGTAAGCTGTGTAGATGCGTGAACCTTCAAGACTGACGGTAAAACCGTATGCTTCCATGTCTTCATCCCATGTCAGGTCGCTCAACACAATCTGATCCGTAGTGGATTCTTGTGCCCTCGCATTGGTGGCAACGCCCAAGACCATGATGAGGGCGAATAAATAAACAATGAGTATAGGCTTTTTCATGCAATAGAGAGTTTTAGTAGCCTATAGCCTCCCGAATTCAGCTGTTAGTATTAAGATTGGTTATAAACGAAAGACGTGGGAGTGCTCTACTTTCTCGCTTATCCCACATCCGGGCTCTCGCATTGCCTTGCATCAGGATAAGCAACTCGAGTTAGCCCACGTCGTGCATATTGTAGAACCATCCACATGAAATAATGTGGAAAGGGTACAATACACCCTACGCAGACGTTTCGGTTGCGTTTCTTCTGATGCATGGTGAATTTGCGAGATTCGGATGCCGAAGATAACGTTCGTAAACGTCCTTTTTTCAAAATGTCATGACCAGTCGCCCCTGAGAGCTAACCGAGTCATGTGCAAATTAACAACTTTTTTCATTATCTTCCAAACATTCCTTCACATTTTTTCATTTTTTCTTTCATTTCCTTTCTTGTGTGCGCACACATCCAGAAAAAAAGACCTCCGATGTGCCTCAAGGTTACCTCAAGATTACCTCAAGGTTAAGTCAAGTTTATTATTGTAGAAAATCAGTACGTTTTTCTATGGTCAAAGAGTGGGGCAAGCTTATGCAAAACAGTAGGCTGTCAGGTCCAGTGAAAAAACGTCACTCGAGTCAAATCATGAATTGGCTCGAGTCAAATGGCAAATCGACTCGAGTGAAGAAAAATGGACGTGCTTCTCAGCAGAGAACTAGTATTGTTCAGCAGAGGCACCTTATTTCACAATAACGCACGAGTATTGACCAGTAGAGACGGGTTATTCACAGATAAAACAAGGCATTGTCAATGGGGACAAAAAATGGTTAGTTAACTCGATTCATCGTTTGAGTTAATTAATTCGATGATTTGAGTTAACTAACGTGTTTTTAGCCCATTGATGATACAACATGTCATATTGAGGATTTGCAACCAGTTCTGCACCTTTCTTTGTTGCCATTCGTTGAGGGGAGGGAGTATCTTAACCATAATTTCAGATGCGGGATGGGCGAGATTCCAATATAGGTTGGAGGATTAAGGTTAAAAAGTGAGGGTAAGGGAGGGCGGAAAAAAAACATCCATGCGGCATGTGCTACACGGATGTTTTGTTCAAACAACTCACAGAAAACCATCAGTTCTCTTGGGCTGTTTCATTCTTCTCTTTGTGATTCAGATAAATGGTCATAGAAACAATGAAAATGACCATCAGTCCGCAATAAATATACCATCCTTCCATTGTATTACCTCCTATATTATGATTTCTGATTCTTCTTTTGTTTTTGTGGCGATTTGTCTTGGCTTAATGTTAAACCCGTTACAACCAACAAGATGACGAGGACAAAGATGGATACAATCATAGCGACAGGCCATTCATCCACGTTTCTCACGAATGGAGCAATAAAGCCAACAGTCACGATGTATTTAGAGACATCAAGTAGCCACTCACCAAATTTCTTTTTCATTATCTTATTATTTGACTGCAAAGATATATCCTTTTCTTTATTCATCCAAACTTTTATGCAACTTTTTTCAAACAAAGGTACGAGTAATAACCAGCAGAGACCGCTTATTGGTCAATAACGCACGAGTATTCCTCAGCAGAGGCTGGTTATTGCCTCCGACGTATCGACCTTGACGAAACGCCGTACAAAGGTCGACGATACGACGTAGGAAGGAAGTCGAAACACCGTTGTATTTTGCTGCCTAGTTAGGAAAACTTTTTCCCTAACTGGCGCGCAAAATTTTCCCCGTGGGGGAACAAGAAAAGAGGGGGCTCCGAAATGGAACCCCCTCTTTGTGGTTATTGGAATGCAATGCTTTTTACAATCCGAAGAGGATCTTCAGACCACCATCGACGCCAGAGAAGCCCATGAATGCCATAGCGAGGAGGCCTGCCGTGACAAGGGCGATGGGCACACCTCGGAAAGCCTTTGGTACATCGAGCAGGTCAAGTTGTTCACGAAGTCCTGCGAAGAGCACCATCGCAAGGAGGAATCCGATGCCTGTGGAGAGGGCATAAACAATGCCTTCGAGCAGGTCGTAATCCTTTTGAATGACGAGAATAGCGACACCCAGAATGCAGCAGTTGGTGGTGATGAGGGGGAGGAACACACCCAGCGCCTGATAGAGGGCTGGCATGGTCTTCTTGAGGATGATCTCAATCATCTGCACGAGAGCTGCAATGACCAGGATGAAAGCGATGGTCTGGAGATATTCAAGACCAAAGGCATTGAGTACATACACCTGCAGAAGGTAGGTAACGATGGTGGCAACCACCAAGACGGCAGTCACAGCCATACCCATGCCTGAAGCAGTATCAACTTTCTTCGACACACCCAGGAAAGGACAGATGCCGAGGAACTGTGCCAGTACGACGTTGTTGACGAAGATGGCAACGATGATAATCAATATCAAACTTAATACGTAATCCATACCTTATGCTTTCTTTGTGATTTTGTTGAACAATACGATGAGGTAGCCAAGTGCGAGGAAGGCACCAGGGGCAAGGACGAACATCAACATGCCATAGTTTTCGCCCCAGAGCGTGATGCCGAAGATGGCACCTGTACCAAGCAATTCACGAACAGCACCCAGACAAGTGAGAGCGATGGTGAAACCGATGCCGATGCCAATACCGTCGAAGATAGAAGCAATAGGACCATTCTTGGCTGCGAAGGACTCTGCACGACCCAAGATGATGCAGTTCACCACGATGAGGGGGATGAAGAGTCCGAGGCTCTTATCAATGTCTGGAGCATACGCCTTGATGACCATCTGGAGCACCGTCACAAGACTGGCGATGACTACGATGTAGGAAGGGATGCGCACAGCATCAGGTATGAGCTTCTTGATGCTGGCAATGATGAGGTTGGAGAGGATGAGCACGCACATAGTAGCGAGACCCATCGACATACCGTTGATGGCAGAAGAGGTGGTACCGAGGGTTGGACACATACCCAAAAGAAGGACGAATGTTGGATTCTCCTTGATGATACCATTCACCAATACTTTGAAGTTATTCATAATTCTATTTCCTTTCTTTTGAGGTTATTCAATGGCTTCTGGAGTTCCCATATCTCTTGCAGATGCCTGTTGGGAGGCACCAGAAGTAACGTCTTGACCAGCAATGATCTTGTCGTAGGCATTCTGGATGGCACGAAGGAACGCACGGCTGGTGATGGTGGAAGCTGTGATGGCATCCACTTCGCCACCGTCCTTGCTCACGGTGAAGTTGTTCGTACCTGGATTCATGCCGATAATCTTATCTTGGAACCACTCCCCTGCTTTCGCGCCAAGACCAGGAGTCTCAGCGTGTTCGAGGACAGTATAACCAAGAATGTCACCATCGGTATTGAAACCCACCAACACCTTGAGTGGACCACCAAAACCGTTTTCTGTAGTCACGACTGCCTTACCCAGCAGATTGCCCTGCTTGTCGTTAATGTCGTAAGCCGTGAAGGCATCTACCTCCCAAGGCTCTGACACCTTGATGTCGTCGCTACCCATCACAGCCTTGATGCCAGCAGCCAAGTTCTCTGCATTAATTTTCTCGATCTGAGGTGCTGTGACCGCATTGACCGAAGCCAACACACCCGCAGCCACGATGGTGATGACGGTAAGCACCACCAACATATTGGTTAATGAAGACTTTAACTTTTTCATACGCTACCCTCCTTTACTTCTTTGCTGGCACTTCGCCAAAGCGCTTGGGTTTGAACTTATTGTTAATGAGTGGCACGAAGGCGTTCATGATGAGGATGGCAAATGACATACCCTCAGGATAAGCGCCATAGGCACGGATGATAACCGTCAGAAGACCGATAGCCACACCATAAATGAGCTGTCCGTTCTTGCTCATCGGAGAGGTCACATAGTCGGTAGCCATAAAAATAGCACCCAACAACAGACCACCACTCATGAGTTCTGCCAAAGGATTGGCATAAACAGGATTGGCGAGGTGGAGCAGGCCAGAGAACACAGCCACAGTCACCAAAATGCTGACAGGGATATGCCAAGTGATGACCTTTTTGATCAGCAGGATAATGAAACCAAGAATCAGGGCTGCTGCACATACCTCACCCAAACATCCGCCTGTATTGCCAAGAAGCATATCCTGGAAGGAAGGGAGTTCGTTCAGCATCTCTGGATTACCACTCTTGAAAGCAGCCTTCATGACAGCCAATGGGGTTGCACCTGTCTCAGCATCCAGATAAGTGCCGAAGCCCTGTCCAGGAGTTGGCCAAGTGGTCATATCCACAGGGAAGGAGATAAGCAGGAATGCACGACCTGCAAGGGCTGGATTGAAGAGGTTGCAACCCAATCCACCAAAGGTCATCTTCACCACACCAATGGCGAAGAGCGCACCCACGACGATGATCCAAGGCTGGATGTTGCTGGGCATGTTGAATGCCAGCAGAATACCCGTGAGGATGGCAGAACCATCGCTAACGGTACACTTAGGATTCTTCAACATGAACTTGTTGATAGCCCACTCGAAGAACACACACGATGCCACAGAAATGGCTGTGGTTATGATTGCACCTACGCCAAAGCTGATGAACGAGCAGAGAAGAGCAGGCACAAGGGCTATGCAGACCCAATACATGTTCTTCTGGACGGAGTCACCGCCATGCACGTGAGGTGAAAGTGATACTACTAATTTATTCGCCATAATTCTTTATTTTTTGGCCGCCATCTGACGAGCACGGATATTAGTCATAACTGTTGTTTTACCCAAACGGATCAGGTCGAGCAATGGACGCTTGGAAGGACAAGTGAACTGGCATGAACCACACTCGATGCAGCTCGTAATGTCCTCTGCTTCCACCTTGTCCCACATCTTCTTGTCCGAGCAAGTAGCAAGGAGGTATGGTTCGAGACCCATTGGACAGGCACTCACACACTTGGCGCAACGGATGCATGGCTGTGGTTCGCCACGACGTACATCCTCACCACTCATGATGAGCACACCCGATGAACCCTTGCAGATAGGCACATCAGTATTGACCAATGCCTTACCCATCATCGGACCACCACCAATCACCTTCACCTCACCATCGGGCAGACCGCCACAAGCTTCTATGAGCTGCGTCATCGGTGTACCCATACGCGTGAGGAAGTTGCTGGGCTGTTTGAGTTCCTTACCTGTCACTGTGACGATACGTTCGAAGAGCGGTTTGTTCTTCATCACAGCCTCATACACAGCAAAGGCAGTACCCACGTTCTGGATGATGGCACCCACAGAAACTGGCAGAGCTGGAGGTGCTGGCACCTGACGACGCACCACAGCATCAATCAGCTGCTTCTCACCACCTTGCGGATATTTAGTTTTCAAAGGAACCACCTCAATGTTTGGATGTTGGGCAGCACACTTTTCGGTCATCAGTTTGATGGCATCAGGTTTGTTTTCCTCAATGCCAATAAAACCCTTGGTCACTTTGGCTGCCTTCATGAGCAATTCCACACCCACCAACACCTCGTCAGCCTTTTCAAGCATCAGACGATGGTCGGCAGTCAGGTATGGCTCACACTCCACAGCATTGATGATGACCCATTCGGGTTTGAACTGTGGAGGAGGCATGAGCTTCACATGGGTTGGGAAGCAAGCACCACCCATACCGACGATACCCGCATTCTTCACTTTCTCGATAATCTCTTCTGGGGTCAGTTCGGGCTTGTCTGCCAAAGTGACGAGCTTGTCACTACGATCAATGCTCTCTTCCCACTCGTCGCCCTCCACGGTGATGTAGACAGCAGGCTTCTTGTAACCACTGGCTTCCACCACTGTGTCCACTTTCAGCACAGTACCACTGACAGACGAGAAGATAGAGGTGGACAGCGCCTTCTCCATCGGCTTGCCAATCTGCGTACCCACCTTGACCTTGTCACCTTTCTGTACACATGGAAGAGCAGGAGCGCCAATGTGCTGTCCCATAGGGAACACAGCCACCTTTGGCAACTCTGCCACTTTGATTGGTTCAGCGGCAGACAGCTTGTTCTCTGCCGGATGAACACCACCTATTCTAAATGTTTTCATTTCTATCCTCCTTTATTTAAGGCCAAGCAGAATCAACTGGCTTGGTGGAAGTGGAGCGTCAGTGCGCTTATCTTCGAATTTAACTTCTTTGGCTGCAGGAACTGGATTGCTGATATCCTTAGGACCTGCGAGGAGTATCTGTTGGCTCGGCATGAGCGGCGCATCATACTTGACCTCGATAGGTTTCCATTCCTTGGCAGGTTGAGCTGGCGCAGCAGGAGCAGCAACATTGGCAAGCGCAGCAGCCTTAGGAGCTGGTTTGGCAGCACCAGGAAGCTGGTTATGCGTATCTCTGCGTTCCACGCCCTTGATGCTGACTGATGCAATAGCACCACGAGGACAAGCCTCAAAGCAGGCACCACAGAGCACACAAGCATCAGGATTGATGTAAGCCACGTTGTTGCCCACATGCACAGCATCACTGCCGCAAGCGTTCTGACACTTTTTGCAGGCAATGCAGGAGCTGGCACAAATTTTCATCGCCTCAGCACCCTTGTCCATGTTCATGCAAGTGACCACGAACGCATCCTTGTTGGCACCACTCACTGTGCGCACCTCCATGATGCCACGTGGACAAGCCTTCTGACAGGCACCACAAGCCGTACACTTCTCGGCATCCACCTCTGGCAGACCCGTCTCAGAATTCATGTGGAGCGCATCGAACTGACAAGCAGCCACACAGTCTCCACAACCGAGACAGCCGTAAGAACATTGCGTCTCACCCATGCAGGTTGTATTCGCCACGCGACAACTGGTCACGCCGTCATAAACACGCACATGAGGACGCTTTTCGCACGTTCCGTTGCATCGAACGATAGCCAGTTTGGGAGCAGCCGCAGCCACCTCCATACCTAAGATACCCGCAATCTGCTCCATGCACTCAGCACCACCCACAGGACAGTTGAGTCCTTCGAGCGAACCTGCATCTGCAGCCTTCACACACGCAGCAGCCATACCGCCACAACCAGGGAAGCCACATCCGCCACAGTTGGCGCCAGGCAACGCTTCAAGCACTTGACCGATTCGGGGATCTTCCTTCACCGCAAACCGCTTTGACACCACAAACAGCAACAATGCAAGGACAAAGCCCAAGATTGCCAAAGCCGCTACAGCAATTAGAATGACTTGAAAATCCATAAAATGTTATTTAGTTTATTTTTGATTGTTTCTCTATCCAGAACGCAAAACGCTTTGCCATTCTGTCCTTATTTATATATAATATGTAGAAATACACGGTCAAGAGAACCACCAGGATACCCACAGAAATCAGTTCCCCCAGTTTCAACCACACTATCGCCACCAGCATCCACACCACAATTAATACTACTGGTACGCCAAATGCCAAGCGCACTGCCTGTTTACCCATGCTCAAAGCACCACACACCATCACCTGCTCCCCTATCTGGTATTTCATCACCGCATCATCTTCATACACATCAATGATTTTCTCCTTGCTCTCACTCGATGCACAAAGCGAGCGAGCCTTACACTCACCACATGCCGCCACTTGAAGTATGTTCACTTTCACATGGCGGCCTTCCACTGATTCAATCACTCCCTGATGCGCTATCGTCTCTTTCATAATGACCGCACTTTCTATATTTTGACACGAACTTGTCAATTATAGCAGCAAAATGCAAAGTACAGATTACAATTTAACACGACAAAAGTACTAAATTAAATCCTACCAAGAAAGGAAAAACAGAAAAAACACATAAAAAAGTGAAAAGTTTTCGATTTTTGACGAAAAATGCCAGAAAAATGCGTAACTTTGCACCGTCATTACGAGTTGATGACAGAGTTCACGTCGTCACGAGCTGGCGACATAATCATTAATAATTAAACATTTTTATTGCAAAATGGCAACAAGAATCCGTTTGCAGCGTCACGGTCGTAAGAACTACGCTTTCTACAGCATCGTGATTGCTAATGCACAGGCACCACGTGATGGTCGCTTCATCGAGAAGATTGGTACTTACAATCCAAACACCAATCCTGCAACAATTGATTTGAACTTTGAACGTGCACTCCACTGGGTGCTCGTTGGTGCTCAGCCTACTGACACCGTTCACAACATCCTTTCAAAAGAAGGCGTTTACCTGAAGAAGCACCTCCTTGGTGGTGTGAAGAAGGGTGCCTTCGACGAGGCTGCTGCTGAAGCCAAGTTTGAAGCTTGGAAAAAGGAGAAGGACGCCAAGGCACAGAAGGCTGCCGATAAGGATGCTGCTGACAAGGCTGCTGAGAAGAAGGCACGTCTCGCTGCTGAGAAGAAGGCTAATGAGGCACTCGCTGCTAAGATTGCAGAGAAGAAAGCTGCCGCTCTCGCTGCTCAGGCAGAGGCAGAAGCTCCAGCTGAGGCTCCTGCAGAAGAGGCTGCTGAAGCACCTGCAGAGGCATAAACCTCAAGCTTTTCAATTTGCACAAATAAAGGGGATGAGTTCAACTCGTCCCCTTTACTTTTTCTTCTTCAGTCGCCAATGCCCTGCATGGAGACCTGCTTTGATTTCTATCGCGTACGCCTTACCCAGATTTGCTTTCAGATTATAACCTAAATAGAAGGGTTTGAAGAATTTGGGATAATAGCGGATACCCACAGTTTCCACCAAAGGAGGTTCATAGAAATCACCTACCCACCCATGCTGACGGAACAAGAAAGTTCCCAAGGACATCGCCAAAGAGAGATGTTTGTAATAGACCTCATGATGGGCATGAATATAGAGCGTATGCTTGCTGTGCCTATAATTCTTCTCCACACCACACATCTTTTCTATCATACGCGAACGTGCCAAATAGCCTCCGAAGGCATACTCCAAGCCCAAGCCTGATGCGTGTACCTGATTATACCTCACCATAGGTGTAAGACCTGTGCTCCACACGGTGTGCAAACCCAAGTCCTTCCCCTGAGCAATGCGTTCATCAGAGGTCAGATAGTCTCGATGGTATAGCCATTCTTCATACATCGTACGAAAACCCACAGACGCATCAATGTCCAAATACATATAGGGTTCGAAAGGTGCTTTCTTGAACTTCTGCAACTGCCGAAGTCGTTCATGGTAGGTCAGTCCATTATCCCCATCAGGGCGATTCAGGTCACAACGACCACGCAAGGCCAATCCGTAAGCATTCGAACCTTTATTGGGACGGTCTGTGGCTCCGTTGGAATTGTGCTTATACTCAAATCCCAGACTCAATTCCACTTCTGGGGTAACACGATAACCTGTATACAGACCACAGCCAAAATAGACCGACAGATGCTGACCAATCATATCGTTGTCAACATTGGTGATGGTATTATAGGGACGTGAGCACAGACTCAATCCATTCTCAAGTGCGTAACCAAAAGACCACTTACGATTTCGATAGATGTCACGACGGAAAGCGATATAAGCAGCCCACACATAGCCAGGTCGTGACATATATGGGGTGTCCTCTGTATGCATCCTTACATGACTGTAGTCGAGCAGCTGCACGCCAGCCTCCAACGTGGGGAAACCAAACACGCGGTCATACACGCTGATAGCTGAGTCGAGGGGATTTGCCTGCGAATTCATAAACAGCGAGTAATTGCTGCCCCACCCTCGCTTCACCAACTTCTCGCCTCTCATCTCTATATTGAGCAGATGATTCATGGCTGCCTCGCCACCTACTGAATAGATAAATTTGGGGACAGAATCTGTTACTACAGCATCAGTGCCTTCTGCATTCATCGATGCAAAAGACACTGATACACATACCAATAACATATACCTTCTGAATAATCCCTTCATTCCTTATCTGGTTATTCAGCAGAGAATTCCTTGATGCGTTGTTCCTCTTCCAGTTTGCAAATCAGCAACGTATTGTTCTTCTCTGCCACAATATAACCTTCCAAACCCTGAATCACCACACGCTTCTCCTCAGTGGTGTGTACTACACAGTTCTTGGTCTCATACAACTTCACATTCTCACCAATCACATTATTGCCTTCCTTGTCCACTGGTGCCAAGGTGTGGAGAGAACCCCATGTACCCACATCGCTCCATCCAAAATCAGCTGGGAACACAAAGATTTCGTCTGCACGCTCCATCACAGCATAGTCGATAGAAATGCTCGGACACTCTGGGAACATCTCATCAATCATGCCCTGCTCCTTCTCCGTTCCATAGTATGGGAGCATATCTTCAAATATCTTTGAAATCTCTGGTTCATAGATACGAAGCGAGTTCACAATAGTCCCCACGTTCCAAATGAAGATGCCAGAATTCCAAAAGAAATCACGCTTCTTCAGATATTGCACAGCTGTCTTATAGTCAGGTTTTTCCTTGAACGAATCCACACGGAAGATTTCTTTGTTACGCAACGAGGGCTCCTGCAGATCTGCCTGAATGTAGCCATACCCCGTTTCAGGACGCGTAGGCGTCATACCCAATGTCACGATGGCATCCGTCTCTGCCGTAAACGAAAGGGCCGAGGTGATGACACGCTGAAACTCCACCACATCCGTCACCAGATGGTCAGCAGGTGTGATGACCAAGTTTGCTTTCGGATTCTTTGCTTTGATACGCCAGCTCACATAAGCAATGCAAGGTGCTGTATTACGACGACAAGGTTCCAGTAAGATGTTGCCCCTTGGAATATCTGGAAGTTGCTCTGCAACAATATCTGAGTACTTCTGCGAAGTCACTACCCACACGTTCTCTGGGGCTATCATCCCCTTGAAACGATCGTAAGTCATCTGGATAAATGTACGTCCTGTCCCAAAAACATCAATAAACTGTTTTGGGTACTCCGTTGTGCTCATAGGCCAAAAACGGCTACCTACACCCCCTGCCATAATGACGAGGTTGTTGTTAAGGTTCATGCTTTTACTCATAATGGTCAAATTCCTTTCTGTTTTCACCTTAATTATCCAAAGAAAGTGCAAAGATAGGAAATAAAAGTGAAAAGTAAAAAGTGAAAAGTGAAAAATTGTTATAAAAAGTTCCTCCTTCTCTGAAAAAGACCTAATTTTGTCCTCAAATAACAAAATGAAATATGATTCTAGTTGCAGATAGCGGTTCCACGAAAACCGCATGGTGTCTCGTTGAAAACCCCAATCACGTCATCCACACACAGGGCATCAACCCTTTTCAGCAAAACGAGGAAGAAATATGTGCGATTCTCCAGCATGAGCTATTACCCAAATTGTCCGAGGGTGTAACTCCTCAACTATCAACCATTCACTTCTATGGTGCTGGTTGCACACCTGAAAAAGCAGAGATCGTTGCCAGTGCCTTGCGACAGGTCATTGGCACTTCTGCCACCATCCATGTAAAAAGCGACATGCTGGGAGCTGCTCGAAGTGTGTGTCAACGTCAACCTGGCATTGTCTGTATCCTTGGCACAGGCAGTAACTCCTGCTACTACGACGGATGTACCCTTCATGCTGGCAATCCTGCGTTGGGCTATATTCTGGGGGACGAAGGCAGTGGAGCCTACATCGGCAAACGGTTAGTGGGTGACATCCTGAAGAAGCAACTTCCAGAAGACATACAGCACCTCTTCTTTGAGGAAACCCACGAGACGCAAGCCAACATCATTCAACGTGTCTATCGTACCCCTTTACCCAATCGCTATCTGGCGTCCCTCAGTCCTTTCTGTGCGAGGCATCGAGAACATCCAGCCATCCATACCTTTCTGCTTGACTGCTTCGAACAATTCTTCGAACGCAATATCCAAGCTGCCCCATGGAATCAAGAAATCGCCCAACTGCCCATTCATTTTGTTGGCAGCATAGCCTATTATTACCAAGCAGAACTTGCTGAAGTCGCCCATCTTCACGGCTATACATTAGGCAATATTGTACAATCCCCATTGGAAGGGCTTGTACAATATCACCAGCAATAGAATATTTGATTACAATACGCCTTTGCTTGAAGGCAATTGGAACTTGTAAATGTCGCGCTTAACCGCCATCTTAATGCTGCGGGCAAGGGCTTTGAAGATTCCTTCAATCTTGTGGTGCTCGTTGTCGCCCTCTGCTTTGATGTTGAGATTCATACGAGCGGCATCGCTGAAGGACTTAAAGAAGTGTAGGAACATCTCTGTAGGCATGTCACCAACACGCTCACGCTTGAACTCGGCATCCCATACGAGCCAAGCACGACCACCAAAATCAAGCGCCACCTGACAAAGACAATCGTCCATCGGCAGGGTGTATCCATAACGCTCTATACCCCGTTTATCGCCTAAGGCTTTGGCGATGCACTCACCAAGGGCAATACCAGTATCCTCGATGGTATGATGTTCATCCACATTGAGGTCGCCCTTCACATGAATGCGAAGGTCAATAGAACCATGCTTGCCAATCTGTTCCAGCATGTGGTCGAAGAAGCCAAGACCTGTGCTGATATCGCACTTGCCTGTACCGTCGAGATTGAGACTGATGTCAATGTCTGTCTCTTTCGTGGTGCGACGCACAGAAGCTGTACGTTCACCAGCAAAGAGGATTTCTGTGATTTCATCCCACGACTGCACATTATCACCCAGAATCAAGTACTTGCAACCAAGGTTCTGTGCCAGTTGTTTGTCTGTCTCACGATCACCAATCACGTAACTGTTAGCAAGGTCATATTCCCCTGTCATGTACTTCTTCATCATCCCTGTGCCAGGCTTACGGGTGGGCAGATGATCTTCAGGGAAAGAACGGTCTATCAAGATGTCGTCAAACGTCACGCCCTCCCCTTTCAACGTATTGAGCATGAGGTTGTGGGTTGGCCAAAAGTCTTCCTCTGGATAAGAAGCTGTGCCAAGTCCATCCTGATTGCTCACCATAACCAACTCAAAATCGAGCTTGGTACAGATGAAGTTGAGGTTGCGAATCACACCTGGCACAAACTGAAACTTCTCAAAAGAGTCAATCTGCTCGTCGGCTGGCTCCACAAGGATGGTGCCATCGCGGTCGATGAAAAGTGCTGTCTTCATAAGCTATACGTATTGTCTCAATGCTGAAAGCAGTTTGGTGTTCTCATCCTTGGTGCCCACTGTGATGCGGAGGCAATCGCCACAGAGATGTACGCGGTTACGGTTACGCACAATCACTCCTTTCTGCACCAGATACTTGTAAATACCGTCGGCATCGGTCACCTTGGCCAGAACAAAGTTGGCATCGGTCGAATAGACCTTCTTGCAGATAGGCAGGAGGACGAGCGACTTGACCAGTGTCTCACGCTCTTCCAGAATCATGGTGATGTGGCGTTGCAAGAGCGTCACATTACTCAGAATCTCCATCGCCTTCTTCTGGGTGAGCACATTCACATTGTAGGGGTACTTGACCTTATTGTAAAGTCCGATGATTTCTGTACTTGCAAATGCCATACCCAAACGGATGCCTGCAGCGCCCCATGCCTTGGAGAATGTAGCGAGCACTATGAGATTGGGGTATTTCTGAATGTCAAAGCGAAAAGGCTTCTGCGAAGAAAAGTCGCTGTAGGCCTCATCCACAATCACGATTCCCTGAAAGTTCGTGATGACCTTCTCAATCTTCTCACGAAGGAAGGCATTGCCTGTGGGATTGTTGGGGGAACAGATGAAGATCATCTTGGTGTTCTCATCACATGCAGCCAAAAGGGCATCAGGGTCGAGGTCGTACTTCTCATCCAGCGACACTTTGCGATACTCTACATCGTTCACATCGGCACAAACCTCATACATACCGTAGGTGGGATCAATCGCCACCACATTGTCTTTACCAGGACGGCAGAAGATACGGAATGGGAGGTCTATCGCCTCATCGCTACCATTGCCCAAGAAGATGTTATCGACAGGCACACCTTTCATGGGTGAGATTGCCTGTTTCAACTCCTCCTGCAAAGGGTCAGGATAGCGGTTCACGCCGTTGGGATAAGGGTTCTCGTTGGCATCAAGGAAAGCGTCTGCCTTCACTCCCTTAAACTCGTCACGAGCGCAACTATATGGTTTGAGCGCCCAAATGTTGGGACGCACTAATTCTTGTAAACTTTTCATAATGATTGAATTCTTACAGTCATTGCATTCTTATGGGCATCCAACTGCTCTGCCTCAGCCATCAGTTCAACAGCACGGCCAATGGAGCGGATGCCTTCTGCTGACAATTCTTGGAAAGTAATCTTGCGACAGAACGAATCGAGGTTCACGCCGCTATATGCCTTAGCATAGCCCGAAGTGGGCAACGTATGGTTGGTGCCTGAGGCATAATCGCCTGCTGATTCGCAGGAGTAGTTGCCAAGGAACACGCTACCCGCGTTCACCACCCTATCAGCAAACGACTGATAGTCCTTAATGGCAAGAATCAAGTGCTCAGGGGCATACTCGTTCGTCATCTCCACTACCTCTTCCATATCCTTCACGATGACGAGCTTGGAATACTGCAAAGATTGTTCTGCAATCTCTTTGCGAGGCAGCAATGCCAATTGCCTGCCCACCTCCGCATTCACCTGCTCAGCCATTGCTTCGGAGGTCGTGATGAGAATCACCTGCGAATCCACTCCATGTTCAGCCTGAGAGAGCAGGTCAGCAGCCACAAACACGGGATTAGCCGAATCGTCTGCCACCACAGCCACTTCAGAAGGACCTGCAGGCATATCAATCGCTACCTCGTGCAGACTCACTTGTTGCTTGGCAGCCATCACAAACTGATTGCCAGGACCAAATATCTTGCTGACCTTCGGCACAGACTCCGTACCGTATGCCATCGCACCAATTGCCTGAACACCACCAGCCTTGAAGATTTTGCTCACACCAGCCACCTTCGCAGCCATCAAAATAGCAGGATGCACCTTGCCTTCACGATTGGGAGGGGTACAAAGCACGATTTCCTTGCACCCTGCAATCTTGGCAGGCGTGGCGAGCATCAGCACAGTGGAGAACAGCGGAGCCGTACCTCCAGGGATGTAGAGACCCACCTTCTCGATAGCGACCGACTTCTGCCAGCACACCACACCAGGAGCCGTCTCCACCTTCTCGCCTTCAAACTTCTGCGAGGCGTGGAACTTCTCGATATTGGCATGGGCGAGCTTCAAGGCTTCCTTTAAGTCATCAGACACAAACTTCTCTGCCTCAGCAATTTCTTCTTCAGAAACTGCCAAGGAGTCCAGTCTTACCTTGTCGAATTTCTCCTCAAAGGCCTTCACTGCCGAATCGCCATACTGCTGAATCTGGTCAAGCACGGTCTGCACCGTCTCACGCAGTTCAGAAGCATCACGATGAGGTCGTTCCAAGAGCGCCTTCCACGCTGCCCTGCTGGGATATTTTATGATGTTCATTTTCGAATACGTTGATTAAAGTATCATCTTTTCAATAGGCGTCACCAAAATGCCTTCTGCGCCAAGAGCCTTCAATTGACCCACAATTTCCCAGAAGTGCTTTTCATCGAGCACGGCATGAACGGAACACCAGTCTTCGTCTGCCAATGGGATGATGGTTGGACTCTTCAAACCAGGCAACACCTTCACAATCTCTGCCAGACGTGCCTTAGGCGCATTCATGCGTACATACTTCTTATCTTCAGCAATCAGTACCGAGTTGATGCGGAAGAGCAGGTCTTCGAGGATGGCCTTCTTCTCCTCATCCAAGTTCTTATTACCAATGAGCAATGCCTCACTCTTCATCACCACTTCCACCTCCTTCAGATTGTTGCTTACCAATGTGGAACCTGAGCTGACGATGTCGAAAATGCCATCTGCCAAACCAATGCCTGGGGCAATCTCCACAGAACCCTGAATGACGTGAATGTCTGTCTTCACGCCCTTTTCATCCATAAATTTCTTCAGAATAACTGGATAGGAAGTGGCGATTTTCTTACCATTAAACCACTCCACACCAGGATAGTCGATCGCCTTAGGGATTGCTAGCGAGATACGGCACTTGCTGAAGCCCAGACGCTTCACGATATCAGCATTCTCATTGCGCTCCACAAACTCGTTCTCACCCACGATGCCCACATCAGCTACACCATCTGCAACCGTTTGTGGAATATCGTCGTCACGGAGGAAAAGCACCTCCAATGGGAAGTTTGATGCCTGAACGAGCAGCGTGCGCTTGCTCGAACTAACCTTGATGCCCGTCTCCTTCAGAAGATCCATGGTGTCTTCAAAGAGACGTCCTTTTGATTGTACTGCTATACGTAACATATATTTTTCTTGTTTTTATTCTTCGTTATTAATCATTAAATCTCTATTCTCTCACATCTTACCTCTCACATCTTACCTCTAATTAATCGCCCCCCCCATCGTCATGATGGTCTTGTTCGAAGGGATATATGTCGCAATGTGAGGTCGATGTCGATAGGAGTCATCGTGTCGGAAAAACTCCAAGATAGAACTGAACGGATAGCGACTCGTGTCAAACACGATGTAATCGTAATCCCTGTACAGAACATCAGTACTGGGCATATCTCCCAACTTCGAATGGAACACATCATACTTGAACCGATGCTTCTCCGCTATACCCTTCATATCATCGAGGTTTCGTCCATCACTCACAATCAGATATTTCTGGCGTTTCTTTCTGGGTCGCTTATGTGTCCACACATATATCTTCTGCATGAAATAAGACATCACGCCCTTCATCACCACCGTCAGAGTAATAAATGCCGAATAGATGGCGCTATAATGAGCGAAATGCTTCTTGAAGAAAATCACCATCGCCTTATGGAAGGCATTCACATACTTGAGTGAGTCCTTCTTCGTACTCTCTCCCTTATAGTGCAGGATATGCGTCGGGATATAGTAGTTCTGATAACCGGCATTCAACACACGATAACTCAAATCAATGTCTTCGCCATACATGAAGAACGTCTCATCCAGCAAACCCACCTGATCCAACGCCGCCTTACGAATGAACATGAAAGCACCACTCACAATCTCAATCGGATTGATGGACTGCTTATTCAAATACTGCATATAGTACCTGCCAAACAGACGGCTCTTCGGGAACAGCGAACCCAGTCCTGTCATCTTGCAGAACGCCACAAAGGGAGTTGGCACACCACGACGGGATTCTGGTGCAAACGAACCATCCACCCGCAACATACCCACACCACAGATACCAGCCTTGGGATGCTTGTCCATGAAGTCGATGCACTCGCGCAGCGTCTGTTCTCCAATGAACGTGTCAGGATTCAGCAAGAGCACATACTCTCCCCTCGCCTCACGCAACGCCTGATTGTTAGCACGTGAAAAGCCCACATTCTCGTCATTCTCAATGTAGCGCACCCATGGAAATTTTCCTTTCAAGTACGACATAGAGTCGTCAGTGCTGTTGTTATCAACCACAAACACTTCACCACACACACCTGCCAACGCCTTCTCCACCGAGAGCAAGCACTGCTCCAGATAATAGCGGACATTGTAATTGACTATGACTATGGAGAGTTTCATCTATTCTTTATTCACATCTTCCAAATAAGAAGTAATCTTTGATTCAGAGGGCCAGCAGTAAATGGTGGCACTCAAAGCGACCAAGGCACAAAACGCACCGCTGACACTCGTGGCAAGGTAATAGACCGCCACACTGAACACGGCAGCGATACACAGAATGCCCATCCGCACAACGCTCCATATATGATAAGACCGCAAAGCCTCGTCATTATCCATGCGACGCAATCCTTTGGTCGTATTCAATGTGAATAGTCGAATAGCCAAAGGAATGCCCACAATCGTCAGCACCACAGCAGCAATGTTCAGCTTTACCTCCTCAGGCGACTGAGGTGTCACCAGACCATTCGGAATCACATCCAGTTCGCCCAACACAACAGCAGCCACCACAATCAGCCACACCACCGCCATCTCTATTTTTAAAATCCTCAAAAGCTTTTGTATATATTTTACCATAATCTTAAATAATCTCTCTCACCTCTAAAATCTAATCCATGATCTACAACCTTCACTTTCCCGTAAAAGGTACTCGATTCACCAACGAGCGTCCCAATGTCACTTCGTCCGTGTACTGCAATTCGTCATTGATACTCATGCCTCTCGCCAGCACAGTCAGCTTCAGCTCAGGGTATTTTGACAACTTGCGAAAGATATAGAAATTCGTGGCATCGCCCTCCATCGTTGAGCTCAAGGCGAAAATCACCTCATCCACGCCTCCTTTATCCACACGTTCCACCAGACTGTCAATTTCCAACTGGCTTGGTCCTACCCCATCCATCGGCGAAATGACACCTCCCAGCACATGATACAGTCCATGATACTGCTGCGTCTGCTCTATCGCCATCACATCCTGCACATTCTCCACCACACAAATGATGGATTTGTCCCGATGTGGATTTCCACAAATCTGGCAGACATCGTCATCGCTGATGTTGTGACACACCTCACAGTAATGCACCTCATGACATAATGTCGAGACAGCATCCGTAAAAGCATCAATCTTGCCAACATCAAGACGCAACATATGCAGCACCAGCCGCATCGCCGTCTTACGTCCGACACCTGGCAGTTTCGAAAACTCATCCACAGCACGTTCCAACAATGCTGACGAATACTGCTCATTCATTGCTTTTCTTCCCTTTTTTCAGAAATCAGCTGCAAAGGTAACACTTTTTCACGGCATGACAAAAAAATACGCCCGTAAAGTGACTTACGAGCGTATTTGAATCTGTTTCATGTCCGTTATTTCCTTTTCTTCGAAAAGAATCCAAAGGCACTGCGGAATGCCGTCACCGTCTTATAGGCAGAAATGGCATAGCCCACAAAGTTCATGTACTTGTTGGATGACTCAAGGAAAAAGTTCTCAGGATGATACACAAAGTAATCAGCAACAGAATTTTTCAGCCTATCCACGCCATTGTCTATCTGCTGCTTGGCATACTCCTTCTCGTCACGAATGTCCCTAAGCGAGGTATATTCTTGTTTCCGTCTCATCCTTCACCTCCTTCCTCTTCATACTCGTCCAACTCACGGACAAGACTCTCCGCCAGTTTGCGGATCTGCTCATCCTTGTTGCTCTTGCTGCCCAGCATCTGCTCCGTCACAGTAGGCACATTCAGCAGCTGTTCGCTGAACATCCTCACGAACGGGTTCTCAATCAGTGGCTTCTTCAGCAAGAACACCAACAGGATCAGCAGCAGCAGCACACCTCCCACGATGTAGTAACTCACCATCTCGCTACCCGTCAGCAGGGTCAAGGCCTTCACCGTACCCGTACTCAAGAAGAAGATGGCACTGGTTGCCAAGGCCATCACCACGGCTATCAGCACTACAAACGTGGTCACAACCGTCAAACGCTCCGTCGCCTCAAGGCGCAGATAACGCTCCACGCGGTATGCCAACCTGCGGAAGTCCTCCGTCACTCTATTGGAAGCACTCATGGCAAAATCTTATTCAGCATCGAAATCCTCAGCAGGTACACACTCCCGCTTCTTACCGATGTTTTTAATTTCATCCACCAGATTCTCGAAAGCCTCCTTATCGAGCTTGATGCCACGCTTCTCAAGAGCTTCCTTAATCTTAGCACGCTGGTCTTCACCCTTTTCTGGAGCAAAAAGAAGACCGATTGCTGCTCCCGCAATAGCACCACCCACAAAAGCAGTTGCCAATGCAAAACCATCACCTCTTGTCATAATCAAATACGTTTAATAGGTTGATAAATAATGTTAATTGTTTCAATTTCGGGGGCAAATATAAGACATAATCCACAAAAAGCAACACAAATTCGGATGTTTAACTTTTTTTTGCATACATCTCCTTTGCAATGTGGCAAATATGCCCTAACTTTGTAGGAAATAAAGACTTCATTCAATCATCTAATTATAAAAAGAGAAAATTATGAGAAAAAGTTTTTTTATGGGATTAGCACTTGTTGCAGCCCTCGCCTTCGTTTCATGTAAATCATCTGAAAGCAGCTACAAGAAGGCATACGAAAAAGCCAAGGCACAAGAGATGGCACAGACCAAGGTTACTGATCAGGTAGAGTCTGCTCCTGTATCCGTTACACCTGTTGTCACCACTCCTGTCACCACTGCCGCAAACACAGAGAACGACCGCCAGGAACGCCTCACCGTCATGAACGGCGGTACCCTCAAGGCCTTCAACGTCGTATGTGGTTCTTTCAGCAATGTTGACAATGCCAACAACCTGCGCAACACCCTCGTCGGAAAAGGTTACTCTGCACAAGTGGCACAGAATCCAGAGACAGGAATGTATCGCGTCATCGCAGCTTCCTTCGACGACCGTGCTTCTGCCGTTCAGTCACGCGACCAGCTTCGTGGCACCTACCCCGACGCTTGGCTCCTCTATCGCACATACTAATGACATACATATATAATAGCATAAAGCCATAAGGAGGGTGTGTCAAAATAGGCACATCCTCTTCTTTTTTCTTACTTTTGACATTGCTTAATCGTAACTTTGCGTAAAATTTCATGAAATCCTATGGAACAATTACTTCAAATCACGGAAGAGATCAGTGGCATCGTGTGGGGATGGCCAATGATTATTCTGTTGTTAGGCACGCATATATTCCTGACGTTCAGGTTGAAATTTCCTCAGCGGAAGATTGGGACGGCGATTCGGCTGTCGGTCAAAAAGGACAGAGAGGCGACGGGTGATGTGAGCCAGTTCGGGGCATTGGCGACTTCGTTGGCAGCCACGATTGGTACAGGCAACATCATTGGTGTGGCTACGGCTGTGAGTTTGGGTGGTCCTGGTGCTGTGCTGTGGTGCTGGCTGACAGGTGTGTTTGGCATCGCCACGAAGTATGGCGAAGGACTGCTGGCCATCAAATACAGGGTGAAGACAAGAGACGGAAGGATGTTGGGTGGTCCGATGTACGCTTTACAGAACGGATTGGGAATGAAGTGGCTGGGGGTGCTGTTCTGTGTGTTTGCAGCGGTCGCTTCGTTTGGTATCGGCAACACGGTGCAGGCCAACGCCATCAGCGAAAACCTGTCGTTGGTGATGCAGGACTGGATGGATAAGGATACGACAAAGATGATGACAGGCTTTGTGCTGGCAGCTGTGGTGGGCTTCGTCATTATTGGCGGTGTGAAGAGTATCGCACGCTGGTGTACGGCTTTGGTGCCGATGATGGCACTGCTGTATGTACTGGGGTGCATCTATATTTTATGTGTGAACCACGCTTACCTGACGGAAGCCATAACGCTCATTTTCAATGAGGCATTCTCCTTAAAGGCTGTGGGTGGTGGTACGGCTGGCACCGTACTGATGGTGGCTGCAAGATATGGTATTGCCCGAGGATTGTTCTCGAACGAGTCGGGTATGGGTTCGGCACCAATTGTGGCAGCTGCAGCACAGACGAAGAACCCTGTGCGTCAGGCTTTGGTGTCATCTACAGGCACGTTCTGGGACACGGTCATTATTTGTGCGGTCACAGGCTTGGTCATCGTGTCGAGCATCATCGCCAACCCTGAAATCAGTCAAGAGGATGGTGGTATGCTGACGAAAAAGGCATTTGGCATGATTCCTTACATCGGCACGCCCATCCTGACCTTTGGCATCATCACGTTTGCCTTCTCCACCATCTTGGGCTGGAGCTACTATGGCGAACGGGCGATGGAGTATCTGGCAGGCAGACGCAGCATCGTGTTCTACCGCATCCTTTATATTCTGCTGGTGTATGCAGGCTCAACGATGAGTCTAGCACTGGTGTGGAACTTGGCAGACATCATGAATGCGCTGATGGCTGTGCCTAACCTCATTTCGCTGCTGCTCCTCTCGGGTGTGATTGCGAAGGAAACACAGCATTATTTGTGGGATAAGAACTTAGACGAGGAAGAACTATGATACAAGATTTGTGCATCATCATGCTGACGGCTGGCATCACGAGCCTGTTGTTCAAGGCATTCAAGCAGCCAGTTGTGTTGGGATACATCGTGGCTGGTATGCTGGTGGGGCCTCACGTGCTGGGTGAAGCTTGGGTGAGCAACGAGGAGAACGTGGAAACATGGGGCGAGATTGGCGTGCTCTTCCTCCTGTTCAGTCTCGGACTGGAGTTCTCCTTCAAGAAGCTGCTGAAAGTGGGCAGCACAGCCATCATCGGTGCTGGTGTCATCGTGGTTGGCATGATGATTGCCGGTATGCTGACTGCCTATTTCTTAGGTTTAGGCGGTCTCAACTCCCTGTTCTTAGGCGGTATGTTGTGTATGTCCTCCACCACCATTGTGTTCAAGGCTATTGAAGAGGCTGGGTTACGTAGCCACCGCTTTGCTGGTGTGTGTTTCGGCATCCTTATCGTGGAAGACCTCTTCGCCGTAGTCCTGATGGTGTTGCTCACCTCCATCGCCGTGAAAAACGAGTTTCAGGGCAAGGAACTCCTGTGGCAGGTGGGCAAACTGGTGATGTATATCGCCATCTGGTTTGTACTGGGTATCCTGTTCATTCCTACGTTCCTGAAGAAATTCAAGAAGCACCTCAACGACGAAACGCTGACCATCTTCTCCATCGGACTCTGTCTGGGTATGGTGCTGCTGGCTGTGCAATCGGGTTTCAGCAGTGCATTAGGCGCTTTCGTCATGGGTTCGGTGTTAGCAGAAACAATTGATGCTGAACGCATTGAGCATCTGGTGCAACCCGTGAAGAACATCTTTGGCTCCATCTTCTTCGTGTCAGTCGGCATGATGATAGACCCTGCCTTGCTCTTACAATACTGGTTCCCCATCAGCATCATCACGCTGGTGGTCATCATCGGACAAATTCTATTCGGCAGTTTCGGGACCCTGCTGTCTGGTCAACCTCTGAGAGTGGCGTTGCAGACAGGTTTCTCGTTGGTGCAGATCGGTGAATTTGCCTTCATCATTGCCGCTCTTGGCCAGAGCCTAAAGGTGACAGACACCAGCCTCTACCCTATTGTTGTGGCTGTCAGTGTCATCACCACCTTCCTCACGCCCTACATCATGAAGCTCGCCTACCCTACACTCTCCTTCCTCGAGAAGCACATGAGCAAGAGCACCCAAAAGATGCTCGACAGCTATGTGGAGAAGCGTCAGTCAGGCACCAGCACGAAGAAACGGAAACCATCGTGGATTGCTCAAATTGACCGATTGGTCAAGTACCTTCTGCTCAAAATTGCAATGGCTCCAGGCATCAACCAGCTGTTGCGTGTCTTCAACGAAAATCTCTATGCCCGTGAACGACTGGCAGAGTCGCAACGAGGACTGGAACGCGAGGTGGAGAATTCGCTTATCAGCCTCGAAATGAACATTGCAGAGGTGGATGTGCCCAGTAATTCAGCCTTTGCAGGCAGGGCGCTCAAAGATCTCAACATCCGCAACATCACTGGTGCCAACATCGTGCGCATCATCCGTGGTGGCATCAACATCAACATTCCTGGTGGCAATCACCGGCTCTATCCTGGCGACCGCATCATTTTGGCAGGTTCCGACACAGATGTGGCAGCCTTCCAGAAAATGCTGGAAACCAGCCTCGCCCCGACGGATGATTTAGACAGCGTGAGCACCAACATCGTGCTGGACAACTTCACTATCACAGCAGACTCACCCCTCTGTGGCAAAAGCATCATCAAGTCAGGCATCCGCGAGAAGGGAAACTGTATCGTGCTGGGACTTGTACGACCCTCCGAAGACTTCTACACCAACCCTGACCCCAGCCTCATCATTCAGGAGGAAGACATCATCATTGTGGCTGGTGAGGAGCAGAAAATGCACGAATTCTTTGCAGAAGCAGCAATTTCCAACCCCAAAATTTGGTCATAATCAGAAAAGGTCGTACCTTTGTCGCCACTTATCACTCAGGGGATGACTGGATTTGACAGCAAGCCGAGGTGGTACGTAAGCATGCAGAGAGTCGATGCCCCTCTCTTAAATCTCAGACATCAAAGAATTAATTGGCGAAACTCGTTACGCTCTCGCTGCTTGATCGAAGCTTAGTAAATCGAGCCTAATTCCCTCGCTAGGCGTGGGAACGAGACATCGCCCAGAAAGCCACTTGTCCTGAGGCGTTCTGATCAGCGGTGCCATAAATTCAGGAATAGTTGACAGTAGCCTCGTGCTGCCAATGAAACTTTAGAGGATAAGGGTGCTGTTGGTGGTCTTGGTCTTGCTGCATCACGAAAACCAAAGGCAAGAATAAGCATGTAGAAGGCGTATGGCTTCCTTGTTTGGACGAGGGTTCAATCCCCTCCATCTCCACAAAAAAGGCG